>ONNE01000022.1 GCA_900319095.1 uncultured Eubacteriales bacterium
GAAAGACATGTGCCACTGATGGATGCCGTGATGACAGGAGCAAGAAAAGTGTTCCGGGAGGCATTTGTAAGATAAAAAGCAAAACAGAAAAGAGAAGAAGTACATTAAAAAAACCTTTTATGAAATGGAGGACTGAATTATGAATGAAAATATTTTTAAGCGCAATGAACTGCTGGCACAAAAGGTTATAAAGGGACTGCAGTCCCGCAATATGTCCGGTTATTACGCAGCGAATAAGGAAGAGGCTTTTAAACAGGCAATGGAGTTGATTCCTGAAGGCAGTTCTGTTACTATGGGCGGAGCCATGAGTGTGCATGAAATAGGACTTGTCGAGGCTTTGAAAAGTGATAAATATAATTTTATCGATAGAGATAAGGCAGAGGACAAGCGAGCAGCAATGTTGGCGGCATATGATGCCGATGTTTTTTTGGCAAGTGCCAATGCGATTACAGAGGATGGAATCATGATTAATATTGACGGCAATTCAAACCGTGTCTCTGCTATTGCTCAGGGACCCAGAAAGGTCGTTTTCATTATTGGTATGAATAAAGTCTGTGACGATGTGGATGGAGCAATGAAGAGGGCGAGAAATGTAGCAGCACCGATCAATGCACAGAGATTTGGTTTGTCGACACCGTGTGCACAGACCGGCTCATGTTTCAATTGCAAATCACCGGATACAATATGCTGTCAGTTTCTGATTACGAGGTTTTCAAAACATGAGGGAAGAATACATGTGATTTTGGTAAATGACGATTTAGGATTTTAATTTGGAGATAATACAGCAAAGAATTGACGGTGAAATTCATTATGAATTTAATAAGGGAAGAGTAAATGACAGGGAAAAGTAAAAAAAGGAAAATGGGAATAGACATTCTGATGACGGTGGATGTTCTTCTTTTGATGCTTTCTGGGATTGCCATGTCAAATTATGTCTTTCGTTTTCTGTCGTTTCACAGTGGGATGTCACTTGCGAGAAGAGTCCACATGACAGCAGCTTATCTCGGATTTCTTCTGATGAGTTTTCATATTGGTCTGCATGTGGTCAGCATTTATGGAATCTATGCGCTTTACAAAAGAATCTTTTTAGGCTATATTTCTGGCAGTGTGATGTTTGCTTTTTTTGACTATGCAGAGCTGCCGGTGGACTTACTTATATCAGAAGGCATTATCAGACGGTCCGTGTGGATCGGGCAAAGGCAACACGGACAGAACAGGTGGACATGAAGGGGAAAAAGGGAATTGTCATTTATTTTACCAGAGTAGGAAACACGGATTTTAAGGAGAATGTGAATGCGGTTTCAAGTGCCTCTTTGATGGAGGAAAACGGAACACTCATCGGCAACAGTGAACTTTTAGTGGAAATGCTTGAAAATGCTACCGGTTATCCCTCTTATGCAATCAGGACAAAGAAAAAATACTCCTCCGGCTACGGAGATACGGTCAGTGAGGCTAAGAAGGAGATGGATGAGAATACATCTTCGGAGCTTGAACAAGATATGCCGGAGCTGTCGGACTATGACACGGTGATTCTCGTGTATCCGCTTTGGTGGGGGACACTTCCAATGCCGGTACAGACATTTTTAGAAGAAAATGATATGAATGGAAAAATAATCTATTCTCTGGTGACACATGGGGGAAGTGGCTTTGGTTCGGCGATTCAGGACACTGGAAGATATACAAAGGCAGAGGTAAGTTTAGAGAATCTTTCCGTGTATGATGATGATGTGACGGAAGCACTTCCAGAGGTTGTTGCATGGGTAAAAAGAATGGCAGATAGGTAAAACGAGGCAGTTCCTATACATAATGAAAAATAGTGAAAAAATAGTGAAATCCTAATGGGTATTTCTGTTCGATTCTGATATAATAATCCTGAGGTGATTTAGCGTGATTAGGGCAAAGTTGACCAACAGATTCAGGGAGGAAAATCATATGAACAAAAATGAGAGTAAATATTTTAAATCTGCGGAAAAAATGCATGTTGCACTGATGACGCTTCTCGATAAGAAGGATTTTGAAATCATTACTATTAAAGAAATCTGTGAAACTGCAGGAGTGAATAGATCAACCTTTTACCTGCATTATGATAATGTAAATGACCTTCTGACAGAGACAGTAGAGGCAATCTACAAGGACTTTTTTGAACGCTTTGGGAAAGTGGAAGCAGAAGAAGTTAACATTGATGCCAAAAGCAATGATGAACTTTTTCTTGTAACTCCTAAGTATCTTATGCCATATCTGGAATTTGTAGAGGAGAACCGCAGGCTCTTTAATCTTATGTATGAAAAAGGCGAGATGATGGGCGCGGAAAAGATGTACGCTGCCTGGTTCAGGGATATATTCGGGCCGATCCTTACAAGATTTGGCGTGTCGGAAAAGGAGCAGCCTCTTATCATGATCTTTTACCTGAAGGGGATCATCGGAATTATCACTGAATGGGTGAAGCATGACTGTGCTGAGTCAAAGGATGAGATCATCCATGTGATCCGGAAGTGTATAATAAAGCCATAAGACTAAAAATCAACACTTTTTGTAAAACTTGTCGGGACCTACAGATCTGAAATCAACACATTTTGCGAAATGTGTTGTTCTTTTTATATGCTCATTTTTATATAATGACTTCAAGCTCAAAAACAAAAGAGCAGAAACAAGAAAAAAGAAAGAAGGAGAAGATATATGAGTAAGACAAATAAGATGTATCTGGTAACAGGAGCTGCAGGCTTCCTTGGAAGCACTGTCTGTAGAAAGCTGGTAGATAGAAATGAAAAGGTAAGAGCATTTGTACTCGAAGGAGATAAGTCTGCACAGTATCTGCCTGAGGATGTGGAGATCACCTACGGGGACCTCTGTAATAAAGAGGATCTGGAAAGGTTTTTTGAGACACCGGATGATTCGGAAGTGATCGTTCTTCATATTGCAAGTATAGTTACCGTCAATCCTGATTACAGCCAGAAAGTTATGGATGTAAATGTGGGAGGAACTGAGAATATTGTTGAGATGTGCAAAAAGCACAATGTATCAAAGCTTGTCTACTGCTCATCAACAGGAGCAATTCCTGAAGAGGAAAATGGAACAATAAGAGAATGTGACGGAGCGATTCCGATTGACCCTGCAAGAATAAAGGGATGCTACTCTCTGTCGAAGGCAATGGCTACGAATGCGGTTCTTAAGGCTGCAAATGAAGGGCTAAACGCCTGCGTTGTTCATCCTTCGGGAATCCTTGGACCGGAAGATTTTGCCATGGGCGAGACCACAAAGACTCTGGTTGACATCATAAACGGAGAGATGCCGGCAGGTATTGATGGAAGCTTTAACCTGTGTGATGTGAGGGATCTGGCATATGGACTTATCGGCGCGGCAGACAAGGGCAAAAGTGGAGAGTGTTACATTCTCGGCAATGAGCCGGTTAGCTTTAAGGACTTTACCAGACTTGTTTCGGAAGAGAGTGGCTGCAAGCAGATGAAGTTCTTTTTACCAATATCTGCTGCAAATTTCATGGCAAAAATACTTGAAAGAAGAGCAAAAAAGACAGGCGAAAAGCCTCTTATGACAACATTCTCGGTATATAACCTTGCAAGGAATAACCGGTTTGATTCAAGTAAGGCAAGCAAAGAGCTTGGCTACAAGACCAGATCCTACAGGGAAACAATTAGAGATGAAGTAAGATGGCTTAAAGAAACAGGGAAAATAGCGTAAAGAAATGATTGGAGGAAAAAACGATGAATGATCTTGATAAAGTATATGCAGAAAGCGTAGCGAAGGAATATATGCCAAAGGAGACCAATAAAGTCAGACAGTTAAAAAAGCTTGATGAGAGAGCAAAGCTCCCGGCATTTGTAACAGCTTTATCACTTGGAATCATTGGCACATTGATCTTTGGAACAGGGGTGTGTTTTGGACTTGGCGTGTTTGGAATGGGAACAGTAATTATGGTCATAGGAATACTTTTAGGACTTATTGGTGTGGCAATCTGTACCATTAACTATCCGTTATATAAAAAGATGCTGAAAAAGGGAAAAGCAAAGTATGCATTTGAAATTCTTGAACTTGCAAAAGAGATAACAGGAGAGGTATAATAAATGTTTGAAAAGGCAGGGATAACTAGAAATATTGGATCTTAGATTGCAGAAAATATACCTGCCTTATTTATTTCATAATGATATATTTAGTGATTTCACAGGAACATAACAGCAAAGGAGAAACTTAAATGGGTGAAGTATGTGTGATAACCGGAGGGGGCAGTGGAATGGGGCTTTCAGCAGCTCTTCAGATGCCAACGAACAAGATTATAATCGTATCAGGCAGAACTGCGTCAAAGCTTGAAAATGCAGTCGAGCAGCTTAAGAAAGAAGGTCATGAAGCATATGCCTATACCGGTGATACTTCAGACAGGAGTAGCGTAGAAGTGTGCCTTTGAGTATGGACAGAAGGGAATACGTGTATGTTCACTCAGTCCAGGTCTTATTGCAACAGATATGGGGAAGCTTGAAGAAAAAGAAGGTGGCAGCATGCTTGTATACGCTGCGGAAAATAGAATGGGAACACCGGATGAACTTGGTTTTGCTATAGCGACTGTGGCGGATGAAAGAAATGGTTATCTTGCAGGAGTAGATGTTCTCGTAGATGGTGGAAGTACAAACGGGAAAGAGTTCAGAAAATAAGGAGACTTTAATTATGGAAAAACTAAAGTTGCAGGTATGCTTTTGAGGATTTGCCTGATGATTGGAAATGCCCGAGATGTAAGCAGAGAAAAGAGAAATTCAATAAAGCATAATTCCTTTGCCGGGATTCCCTTAAATAACGTGCTCTTTTCAAGAACTGAATAATCCATGAGAGATTGCTCCTTTCATTACTAAATGTATTATATCACAAAAAAATGTTAAAACTGTATCTATAGATACAGAAAAAGAAA
>ONNE01000074.1 GCA_900319095.1 uncultured Eubacteriales bacterium
GGAACGATGCAAACTTGTGATGCTGGAAAAAATGAGTACCGCCAGCGGATATTTTCCGGAAATAACAGCGGCCACCTGATTTCTGTTTTTACTGACACAGATGGAAACGTGATCGCTGAGGATGAGGAGAGCTCCGGTGTCACCGGGATTAAATCAGCTCTAAAAAAGAGCGCGAAGAAAGAGAGTTCGCTGCCGACTTCCTATGACCCGAGGCAAACCGGGGAGGACATTCCCATAAGAGACCAGGAGGATACAGGGGCATGCTGGGCGTTTGCAGCGATCCGGTCTTTGGAGATGTCTTCTCTAAAAAAGGAAATGGTCTCATCTTCGGATGCGGATTTTTCAGAAAATCATCTGGCATGGTACACCTACAATGACTATACGGAGGATGCCGGTGAGAGTACCTATGGCGACAGTATAAAAATCCTGCAGCGCAAAGAGGCTTCCGGCAAGGAACCCGAGGAATATGAGACGGAGGATAAAACTACCGCTTATACCATCGGGGGAACGTCGGAGATAGCGGTCGGGATTCTGGCTGCCGGAACGGGTGCCGTTTATGAAAGAAAAGCTCCTTTTTCTGACTCAGCAACGATGGCATCAGCCATGAGTACTGCTGACAAGACGCTCAGAAATCAGAGTGATATCCGGCTGACCCGGAGCAATCAGTATAAGAGCAGTGATATTGAGGAAATCAAGGAACAGATTGTTGAACACGGTGCGGTGGATCTGTCCATGTATTATAGGGAGAGCGCGCTGAAGAAAAATTCAGACGGCTCATATTCCTACTATCAGACTACATATGATGAGGACGATGCCAATCACAGTGTTACAGCGGTTGGCTTTGATGATGCTTATGAAAATTTTTCAGCGCAAAATACTCCCTCACAGCCGGGGGCATGGCTCATTGCCAACAGCTATGGGGAAAGTGAGGGGGAAGGAGGATACTTCTGGCTCTCTTATTATGATCCCTCGATTACGGAGATCGCCTCATTTGAGGGCGTGAAGGATGGGGAGTTTTCTAGCTGTTACCAGTACGATGCGACGGGCTGGAATGCGACGATATCATGTGATGGAGACATTTATCTGGCAAATGTTTTTACGAACGGTGAAAAGGAACAGGCGGTGACGGATGTATCTTTTTATACCTTTTCTGAGAATCAGGGATATGAGATCAATATATGGAAACATGCCGGGAATGAGAATCCGGAGGAGGGGGCGCGTGTATACGCGGCTGACACCGTTGGCGAAGAAGCGCACAGCGGCTATCATACAGTGACGTTAAAAAACCGGTCTATGTGGAACCGGACGAGAGATTTTCCGTCGTCGTAAAATTCAAATACGACCACACCACAGTAGAGGCAGGAGTGGAGGGGGAAAGTATAGAAAATATTCTCTCGAGGGAGGGGCACAGCGGTTATGTCCTGTATGAAGTAATGCGTTGTAATTTTGGAAGCAGAGAGGGAGAGAGTTATTATTATACCCGGGAGAGCGGTGAATGGCAGGATGCGAGCAGGGCGGGGTATAACAATGTCTGTGTAAAGGCGTTTGCCAAGGAGATTTCCGATGTAGAGGAAACGGTTGATGAGACGACATCGACCGAACCGCCATCCCCGGCAGAGACGAAAGTACCGGGCGGAACAAATTCTCAGGCAGAGACGAAAGCACCGGCTGGAACGGATTACCCATCTGTGACGGTATCACCGACGCAGACGGAAAATTCGGCTGTGACCAGCTCGTCATCCGGGGCGGATGACTCAAAGAATACGGCAGTTTCAACGGATTCCGGAACAGATCCGATGGAAATTTCTGCCAAAGGAAGCATTGTGATGGGCTGTAAGGAGACGGTCAAAATCCCAGTGACGATCTCGCCATCGAAATATGCAAAGAAACTGACATGTGTTTCATCCAAGCCCTCTGTGGCAAAAGTAAGTAAAAGTGGAAAAATAAAAGCACTCAAAACAGGAAAGGCGAAAATCACAGTCATTTTGTCCGACAATGTGAGAATTTTGCTAAATGTCACAGTAAAGAAAAAGCCAAAGAAGATAGAACTGTTCTGTCCGGAAATGGATTCAGACCGGACCATAACCCTGAAAAAGGGGAAAAAAGTAAAACTGTATAGTAAGACCAATTCCGGGAGTGCCAGTTATCATCTGACCTATCAATCATCAAGGAAACGTGTTGCGGTAGTCTCTGACAAAGGCATTGTCAGAGCCAGGAAAAAGGGAACTGTAAAAATAGCGGTGAAGACCTACAATGGAAAAAGTGCAAAGATTAAAATAAAGATTATATAAGAAGAGTCACATTTGTTTATCGGATGAACGCAAAGCTTGGCTTTGGTCTGTCAGGAGGAAACGCTGGCTTGCTTTTTTAGGTATCATGGTGTAAAATGAACTATATATGGCTTTGAGACATTTAGATTGGAGGGTATGGCTATGAGAGGTCAGATGGATATGGATAAAGGAATGGTTGTCGTTGATGAAGATGTGCTGGCTAAGTATGCCGGTTCAGCGGCCGTGGAATGCTTTGGCGTTGTCGGTATGGCATCAGTTGGGGTAAAAGACGGTATCGTTCAGCTTCTCAAGAGAGACAATATTCGACATGGGGTAGAAGTTGTCATAGAAGAAAACAAATTGAAGATTGATTTACATATTATTGTTGCCTATGAGGTCAGCATCATGGCAGTTGCCAAGAACCTGATTGATAACGTGAAGTATAAAGTAGAAGAATATACGGGTATGGAAGTGGGCAAGATTACAGTCTGCGTCGAAGGAGTTAAGGTAATTAACTGATACGATTGGAATTAGAATATTGGAGGACGAGGACGTTGATTATTAAAACAATAGATGTTTCAATTATGAAAAAGTGTTTTTTGGCGGGTGCGAATGTGCTGGATGCCAAAAAAGAGATAGTAAATGATTTGAATGTTTTCCCGGTTCCGGATGGGGACACGGGAACCAATATGACAATGACAATCATGTCAGCAGCACGTGAGGTTTCGGCTTTGGAAGATCCGGATATGAAGCAGTTTTGCAAGGCGGTATCCAGTGGCTCTCTCAGAGGAGCAAGGGGAAATTCCGGAGTCATTCTTTCTCAGCTGTTGAGAGGCTTTACCAAAGAAATCTCCAAGGAAGAAACAGTTGATGTCGTGGTTCTTGCCAATGCGTTTGAGAGGGCTGTGGAGTCAGCATACAAGGCTGTGATGAAACCCAAAGAGGGTACGATCCTTACCGTTGCTCGCGGAGGTTCAGAGAAAGCGTTGGAGTTAGTGGGACGCACGGACAATGTGGTCGAATTTTTAAATGAAGTCCTTATGTATATGAGGGATGTTCTGGAACAGACACCGGATATGCTTCCGGTATTGAAACAGGCAGGTGTTGTGGATTCCGGTGGCGAGGGACTTCTCACCGTGCTGGAGGGCGCATATGATGCCCTGCTCGGCAAAGAAGTGAAAGTGGGAATTGAAGGTGCGGGAAGTTCTCCCCGGACCGTGTCCTCCGAGGCTGCGATTACGGATGATTCAGCGGATATTAAATTTGGCTATTGTACCGAATTTATAATTATGCTGGAAAAGGATTTTGATCACAGGGAAGAAAAAAATTTCAAAGATTATCTGACATCGATCGGTGATTCGATTGTGTGTGTGGCAGACGATGATCTTGTGAAGGTGCACGTTCATACCAATGATCCCGGTCTGGCGATTCAGAGAGCATTGACGTATGGGTCATTGACGAGCATGAAGATTGATAATATGCGCGAAGAACACCATGAGCGGGTGATTCGGGATGCTGAGAGAAAAGCTTACGAGCAAAAGATGAAAGAGGAAGAGCCTTCGCAGGAAGAGAAAAAAGATTGTGGTTTTGTCAGCGTATCTGTTGGCGAGGGACTCAATGAGATCTTTACGGATCTTGGGGTGGACGTTGTCATTGAGGGCGGACAGACCATGAATCCGAGTACCGAGGATATCCTGGAGGCTGTAGCGCAGGTAAATGCGGATCATGTCTTTATCCTTCCAAACAATTCCAATATTATTCTGGCGGCTGAGCAGGCCAGGGAACTTAGCAGGGAAAAGACGATACATGTAGTTCCCACCAAAAACATTCCGCAGGGAATTGCAGCGATGGTAAATTATGTCTCGGGACTGGATCCGGAGAAAAACGTTCAGGTTATGAGCGATGGGATGAGCGATGTCAAGGCCGGTCAGGTCACATATGCGGTACGTGATACCAGTATTGACGGGAAGGAAATCAAGTCCGGTGACATTATGGGACTGAGCGATAAGACCATTGAGGTAGTGGGAGAGAGTATTCTCACAGTTACGCTGGGGCTGATTCGCAGCATGATGGATGAGGATTCGGAACTGGTTACGATTTATTGTGGTGAAGAGGGCAGCGAGGAAGATGCGTTCAGAATTTCACAGGAGATTGAAGACGAGTCGGATGTGGAAGTTGAGATTCACTATGGTGGTCAGCCGATTTATTACTATCTGGTGTCTGTCGAGTGATGACAAGGTCACCCGGTGTTTTTGTCTGTCTGCATATAAGAGAAAGAAGAGATGTTTGTGAGAGAGAGGTTGGAGCGTTGGATTCACCTGAATATGGCATTGGTCGGTGGCTTCATCGGAGGTTTTTCCATATTGAATCATCATGATTTGTTTGGCTCAGCCCAGACGGCGAACATGATCACTTTGGCATTGGAATTTACGGGTCGTGAGCGAACGGATCTGCTGTTGCGATTGGGAGGACTTCTCTGTTATATCATGGGATTAGCGGCTACGGTTATTCTGCCCATGGTGTTTCGAATCAATATGAAATATTTGAGCATTGTTGTGGATTTTGTTTCCATCCTGATTGTGGGATTTCTTCCCCGGAATCTGCCCGATTTTGTTGCGCTGTATCCCTTATTTCTCTCGATGTCCATCCAGTGGTGTTCGTTTAAGGGAGCGGAAGGGTATGTAAGTTCAACGATATTTTCCACCAACAATCTGAGACAGTGCGTCACATCCTATGTGGAGTATCTGTGTTCTAAAGATGTCAAAGCATATAAAAAGGCAAAACTATATGGAAAAGTATTGCTGAGTTTTCACATAGGAGCAGCGTTATCCTGTGTTTGTTATCTTTTGTGGGGCGTACACGGTGTGTGGTGTGGTCTGATTCCGCTTCTTCCGGCAGCCGTCCTGGTCTTTGTGGAACAAAGCCATGTTCCGGTATGGCGCGTGCGTTTGTGGCTGGGCTTAAAGTGGATGCATCCGGCACATCTTCGCTCAATGGAATAAAAAAATGGTGAACCAAATGAAATAATCATTCGGTTCACCATTTTTATTTCGATATTTATTATTTAAAGAGATCCCCTAAGTTTTTAAAGGCAGCAGTAATTTTTACGGCAGACTCTTCAATGTCTTTGTAAATGTCATCGGACTGCGATGAGAGATCCTGCATACTCTTTGCCACAACCGAGAATCCGGCACCGGCCTCACCGCTGCGGGCAGCCTCAATACTTGCATTTAATGCCAAAATACGCTGTTTGCTGGATATTTTCTTGAGGTTTGCGGTGTAGCTATTGATATCGTCAACCAGTGCAGTGGAAGAAGTAACTTCTTTTTGAAGGGTTTCCAGACGTCCGGCACTGGTAAAACGGTAGTATTCCAATTCGACCATAAAAGTGACAATCTCCTCGAAAAGGGCAGCGGATGCACGAATCCGTTTTTCCGAACTGACCGGAACTTTTTTTACTGCCTCATAATAGGCATCCGGATCGATTCCCAACTCTTTTGCCGTGTTGCGGAACTGCTGCTCATCCGGTGGGGCAGGAAGAACCTGTCCTCCGATCATAGCCCCCATCTTTTCACCATTTACTACGATATCAAAGGCAAAATCCATAAGACCGGCATGACAGAAATAGGTACCGGTACATTCGTTATCACACTTGATACAGCGACGGTTTCCCTCCTCGGAACTGCCACGGGTGTATTTCATACAAAAGTCGGTAAAATTGCTTCCCTCAGTGATATACTCCCCATGTTTGCCGACTGCGATGGCTGCCAGTCCGGTTGCTGTTGAAAAGTCATCCTGTAACTTCTGCAACAGTTTCATATCCATAAAATCTTTTAATTCCATTTTGATTCATCCTCTCTCTATTATAAGATACATATATTTTCCGGTCTATCGTGATCCGGATTAAAATCATCCAAGGTGGGACTGAATGCAGGATACAGCGATCACTGCTAAAATACCACCGATCGTCGAACCTAAGAAATTGACGATCAACTGATATCCCCAATCCACTTTTTCTCCATTCTTGTTCGGAATCGGTAGAATGGCAAACCAGATACTGCTAAAGAAAGAACGCATGGCATTCATGCTGAATCCGGTGCTGTTAAGACTCAGTGCCAGAAGTGCAACCGCTGCCATACCAACGGCACCGACAACCAGGGCCGTGGATGTACCAGGAAGGCTGGTAACACATAAGAGAACTAAGAACAGGAAAAGAAAAGTTGCCAAAACCTCCTGTACAAAGTTCAAAGGGATGTTTTTCTCTACCGGATAGGCAGAAAAAATTCCGCGTTTGGATTCTTCCTTGGAAGCCTTAAAGGAATCCCAGAAAAAGATCATGCAAAGGAATACAGCGGTGCCCGCCGCCAAAAACTCCATCAATATGTACAGGCATGCATCAGAGACGGAGAGTCCGTTCCATATAACATTTCCA
>ONNE01000005.1 GCA_900319095.1 uncultured Eubacteriales bacterium
CGCAGTGGCTTCATCAAGAATGAGGATGGGAGCATCCTTAAGGATCGCTCTTGCAATAGCAATCCGCTGTTTTTCTCCACCTGAAAGGTAAGTCCCCTTTTCACCGATCACAGTATGTATTCCTTTTGGCAGTTTTTCAATGATATCCATGCACTGTGCTTTTTTTAGTGCATCCATAACCTCTGTTTGTGAGGCATCCGGTTTTGAGAGGCGTACATTTTCAAGAATCGATGTTTTTAAGAGTCTGCTGTCCTGAAACACAAAGGATATGAGTTCCATGAGCTTTTTCTGTGATATTTCTTTTACATTGACACCGCCAATCAGAATCTCTCCCGAATCCACATCAAAAAATCGCGCGATCAGTTCGCAGATCGTAGTCTTTCCGGAACCGGATGGTCCCACAAAAGCCACATGTTCACCCTGTTCTATCCTGACGCTTACATTCCTCACCGCATCCGCTGTTCCATCCTGATACCGGTAGGTCACATTTTTCAGTTCCAAACGGTTTCCCGATGGTTCTCTATTTCCTTCACAATCGGAAAGCGCCTCAATATCCATAACAGATTTCACTCTGCCAAGCGCATCGATCAGCGTCATCTCCGCCTCCCCCGAATAAGCAACCTTCGTGAGTGCAACCGTTATGAGCGGGGTGACAATGATGTAATACATAATATTGAGGATATCCACGGTCTGAGGTGTGACACCGCTTCCAATAAAAAGATAGGCGGAAAGAACAATAAACAAAAAGATCGCATTGATGCATGTCATAAAACCAATCATAGGTTTTCTTAACAGAATCGTGTAATCCGTTGCCCACTTTCCGAAATCATCAATCGTTTTCTTGAATCTCGTAAAAGAATGTACCGTCTGACCGAAAGTCTTGACCACGGGAATGCCGCGTACATACTCCGTTGCCTCACTACTCATCGTCTCCAGTGCCCCTTGGTATTCCGCCATCTTCTCCTGCATTCCTTTGCCCATCATCGTCATCATACACAGGAAACCGATTACCGCTGGTATCATACAGATCAGCCCGATCTTCCAATTAAATGCAAAAATCAGCAAAAGAAGTCCCACAGGCGTTACGGCTGCAACCGTCTTATCGGGAAGATTGTGGGCAATAAATGTCTCCGTCGCAGCAGTCGAATCATTGACAATGCGTCGGATCCTCCCGGTTCCTTCGTCATCAAACACACCGAGCGGAAGCGAAATGATTCTTCTCATCAATCCGCTTCGCATATTTGCCTGCACCCGGAAGGCGGCAATATGAGTACAAAAAAGTGCAGCAATATAAACAAGCAGAGACAGGATTGTAAGTCCTACTGCCTCCCACGCGATCGGTTTTATTGTCTGTAAATCCGTCCCCTCTGTTGCGATTTTTATGATTTTCCAAAGAAGATAATATGGAATTAGTGAGATCACAGCACTGATTCCCGCTAAAAATCTTCCAAGAAGTATGAGCTTTTTATGTCCACCCGCATACTGTCCAATGATTTCCATAGGATCATTCCTCTTTGTCTTATTCATTTTTGTTGTTCTCCTTTCCGGCCAGTGTTCGTCACTGCAATCATTTTTCAACAAGCTATGTGGTTAGTTATCGCTAACACATGAGCGATAGCTAACAAAATTAAAAAAGAGCCTTTCGGCTCTTAATTCGTAAGTCCCATGATTTTCATCCACCCCGGCATGAAGAAATCATTTATTCTGTCCAAATATCCCTCTATCTTATCCTCGTCATAACCATGTAATATCGGTTCAAATATCGCTGTCAGATAGGCACTGAGTAACATATGCAGCTCCTCCTCACTTAATAATATTGCCGGATATCCCTTTTCTTTCATATAATGGATGGCTTCCATCAGCTTTCCCTGATTATCCTCTACAAAATCATGTATAAAATTTTCATATCTGGATCCCTTTGCGCCTTTCAATACAAGTCGGAATTCTTCTTTCCGTGGAATAATAACCTCCTTGATCAGATCCACAAAGGTCTCACCAAATATCATATTCCTGTCTTCTTGCGCCTCCACAAGCTGATATTTTCTCTCCTCATGCTTTCTGGTCCAATCATCAATTTCCTGAAGTAATGGCGAGACAATCGAATCGAACATATCATCCTTATCCCTGTAATGTCTGTAAAGTCCCGCGGAAGTCATACCGGCCCGGTCTCCAATACTACGGATGGAAGCACCTTCATAGCCCTTCTCAAGAAACTCCTCCCGAATGGCTGCATTCACTTTTCTATGACTTAGGGTTTTATCTCTTGGCATCGCAATCCTCACAGAATCATTTTTTGTAATCGCTGTTAACTATCTTTGATTACAGCATAATAAGAGAGATTTGTCAAGTTGATTTTTTATTGCCAACCCTCCAAAAATTCCAATGCTTCTTTCATACTATCCTCCCTTGCCTTGTTGCAGACTTCCTGATCGACATACTCCGCCTGCAGTATCTTTCGCATAGTTTTCAAATACTCCGGTGTCGTCATGAGATCCCCACACAGCAGGTGGCTGCCATTCTCATAAACCGTTGCCTGAACACGATATGGATATCCCGCTTCTTCGAGAATCCTTTTCATCCTTGGTACCGCCTCGTCCGACGGCCAGCAATCATCATACCCCGGGCACTGCATCAGAAAATCAGCGTGCATATTCTCAACCTTGATTCTTGCCTCTTCCGTCTGCACATTTTCATCATAGCATCCCCGGAGCATACGTCTTTTCCCATATTTTTTATTGAACATCGTTCTTATAAGAACACTTATGATATTCCGGTGGAGGGTCACGGTAGAATCATAGGGAAGTGGCTCTCCTCTCCATGAAAAAGTGGATTGATTTAAAGCCTTTGTCCCCTTGAATGCCTCTGTGGTATAGTCAAAAGGCGAACCGGCTATCACAAGGCTGATATCCGGTATCAGGGATGCTGCTGTAATCGCAAATTTGGCTCCGGCGGATATCCCATACATCCCTATCTTCTCATAACCGGCTTCTTTCAGAACCTGCACGGCTCTCTCTGCATATTCCACCGGAGCAAGCACCGGATCCTCCGGCAGACCGTCCCATCCCGCAAAGCCCACAAGCAGACAGCTCCATCCGGCTTTCCGCAAGAACTCTGAACCTTTCTTTGTCAACTCATAGTCAGCTCCGGATCCCGGAAAAACGATAAGCACTTTCCCCTCATGTCCCTTTGATGGATGCCAATATCCCACAAACCCATCATCCGATTGCGTATATTTTTCTTTCATAATTTAATTCCTCCATTGCAAACATGTTTCGTTTATGATATTATAATTGAGATGCTATGACTTTCAATATTTTTTTAGTCACGGAGGAAATATGTCAGCAAAATTTACAGAAGAAGATAAAGAGCAACTCCGCACAGAAATGATACAGCTTGGTTTTATGATGCTAAAATCCGGTAGTATACGGAATGTCAATATAGACACGATTACAAAAAAGTGCTTTGTTGCGAAAGGTTCCTTCTATTCGCTTTTCGAGAGCAAGACCGAATTTCTGTATCAGATTATGATGTATAAACGCCGGGAATCCAAGGAAAAGATCAAAGAATATCTTTCCAGCGATGGAATGTTGTCACGCAAAGGGCTAAAATCCTACCTTCACTGGCTTGCAGATGAA
>ONNE01000103.1 GCA_900319095.1 uncultured Eubacteriales bacterium
CGGTCCCCGGTCCCAATCTGACTTCTTCTCTCCTCAGCTTCTGCATCATGTGCCTTTGCTCTCTCCAGTTCATAGAGCCTTGCCCTCAACACCTTAAGAGCCTTATCTTTATTCTTCAACTGTGATTTTTCATCCTGACAGGATATGACAATGCCGGTCGGAATATGGGTCAGGCGGACAGCCGAATCCGTCGTATTGACACACTGACCTCCATTTCCGGATGCCCGGAACACATCGAATTTGCAGTCATTCATATCCAACTCGACCTCGACCTCTTCCACTTCCGGCATAATAGCGACCGTTGCGGTAGACGTATGAATTCTCCCACCGGATTCCGTCGCCGGAATCCTCTGTACCCGGTGCACACCGCTCTCATATTTTAACTTTGAATATGCCCCGGTACCATTGATCATAAATACAATTTCTTTAAACCCGCCAATTCCATTTTCATTGGAATTCATGGTATCAATCTTCCACCGGTTACTCTCAGCAAATTTGCAATACATCCGGTATAGATCTGCGGCAAACAGCGCAGCCTCATCTCCACCGGCCCCGGCACGGATTTCAACAATTACATTTTTGTCATCATTCGGATCCTTGGGAAGAAGCAGGATTTTCAATTCCTTCTCAATCGTCTCAATACTTTCTTTGCAATCATTCAATTCCTCTTTTGCCAGCTCTCGCAACTCCTCATCTGTCTCTTCTTCTAAAATGGCAAGGCTGTCTTCAATCCCCGACTTTTTCTCTTTATATTCTTTATATTTTTCTACGATCGGCTCCAAGTCCGCCTGTTCTTTCATCAATTTCTGATAGCGCACCGTATCATTCAAAACTTCCGGCTCACTGAGTTCATTCAAAACTTCCTGATAACGAAATAATATATCTTCTAATTTATCAAACACTTTGATCTCCTTTCCGGCTATCCCTCATATTGAGCACAAACCACTCGATCAAGCCCTGCCAGATCTTTCTTTACTTCAATCCGGACAAATGCTCTGTTTTCCAACAACCTTCTGACCGCTTTGCCCTGATCAAATCCAATTTCAAATAAAACCATACCGCCTCTGCGCAGATGTCCCGGCAACTGATCCATGATCTTTTTGTAAAAAAACAGACCGTCCTCTCCTCCATCCAAGGCCATCACCGGTTCATAATCCCGTACCTCCGGCATCAGTCTTTGTATCTCTTTTCGAGCGATATAGGGCGGATTCGAGACAATGATGTCAAAATCTCCATCAACCTCTTCAAACAGATCACTTTTTACAAAGGCTACATCGACCGAATGTGCCAATCCATTTTCTCTTGCCACCGCCAGCGCTTCTTCTGACGCATCCGAGAGCGTCACCGAGCGACAGGCTCCCAAAACCGCCAGGCTGATTCCAATACAGCCGGAACCGGTGCAAAGATCCAGTACGTCCTTGTCCTTGCACAGCAAAAGCGCCTCCTCTACCAGACACTCTGTGTCCTGTCTTGGAATCAACACCCTGCTATCTACATAATACGATAATCCCATAAATTCTGTGCGGTGAATCAGATACTCAAGTGGAATGTGCCGGAGACGTCCCCGCAAAAATGACTGATACCGGTCAATCTGATCACTGGGAGCCTCCTCTTGACTGCACAGAAAAAAACGTGCCCGATCCATCTTAAAACACTCAGCAAACAGATACCATGCGCCAAGATCTGCCTCTGGTATCTGTGCCTGTCGCAAGCATTCTTTTCCCTGATCTAATATTTGCTGATACGTCATGACTTATCCATCCTCTGTTTCTTACTTCGGTGGCTCAAAATAGCGATCCAACGCATCTAAAATCTCATCGTTCTCATCCACTTCGTCCAGGCTGAGAATCTCAATGCCCTCTTCCTCCCCCAAAAATGATTTCCAGTCAAACACCGCATTGACCGACGCAATCGCAACTTCAATCATACTGTCATCCGGCTCAATTGTCGTCAGACTCTGTAGCCATAATCCCGGTTTGCTCAATCCATTGACCAGCGCATTGTCATGACGTCCCGCAAAGCGAATCCACTCATAGGCAAGTCCCGCAATCAAAGGAATCAGCAAAATACGAAATAACATACGGAGTCCGATATTGCGGACCGATATAAACATAAATAATAAAATGCTCAAAAACATAACGATCAACAGAAAACTGGTGCCACATCGCTTATGCGCCATCGATTGCTTTCTGACATTCTCGACGGTGAGTTCCATCCCATTTTCAATACAGTTGATGGATTTATGCTCCGCTCCATGATACATAAATACCCGACGTATATCATCCATCAGTGATATCGCTTTGACGTAGATCACAAAAAGAATCACACGGATCACACCCTCGATCAATCCCCGAATCTGTGCCGAGCGAATCGTATGTTTCAGCGATTCACCCAAAAAAAATGGAACCAGTACAAAGAGGCCGATTGCCGCAATGATGGCAACGACAAAAACGATTCCCATCAAAAGGCTGTCATCTTTTTTCTGATCGTTCTTTTTCTCCTCTTCTTCAAAAAAAGATGCCGAGTATGTCAGCGTTTTCATTCCCAGCGAAAGAGAATCCACAAAAGATACGATTCCCCGCACAATCGGAATCTTCGAAACAGCGGTTCGCATCTTGCCACCGGGACTATTTTCTTTTTTTACTTCAATCTCACCATCCGGCTTTCTCACAGCCACGGCATAGGTGTCACGATTCTTCATCATGACCCCTTCCATCACTGCCTGCCCGCCAATTCCACAGTATCTCATGGGTCTTTGGTACCTCCACTAAAATGTGCACCTCCGGTGCATACATATTACAAAAGGGCAGAGCCATGCGACTCTGCCCCTGTTTTCAATCAATTACTTCAAGCCATACTTACGGTTAAACTTGTCAATCGCACCGCGGGCTGCTATATTCTTCTGCTGTCCTGTATAGAACGGATGACATTTAGAGCATACTTCCACATGAATATCCTCCTTTGTCGATCCTGTCACAAACTCATTGCCACAGTTACAGACTACCTTTGCTTGATAATATTCCGGATGAATTCCCTCTCTCATTTTTTTCACCTCACTACTTGTCTTACTCAAAAACTGCTTCATAATTGTAGCACATATATCTATATGATGCAAGTGTTTTTTTCTATAAGTGCATTTTTTTTACTGTCTCTACAAATTCTGCGTTGCTCTTTGTCCTCTTGAACAGATTCAGGATCTGCTCCAATGCCGCATCCGACTTCATGCCGCCAAGTGCCCTGCGTATCTTGAGAACGGCCTCCTGCTCACTTTTATCCAGAAGCAGATCTTCCCTTCTCGTACTCGATTTTTGTATATCAATGGCCGGGAAAATTCGTTTTTCAGACAGGCTGCGATCCAGGACCAGTTCCATGTTACCGGTTCCTTTAAATTCCTCAAAGACAACGTCGTCCATGCGGCTGCCCGTATCGACCAGAGCGGTGGCAAGAATCGTAAGACTTCCTCCCTCTCTCATGTTTCTCGCAGCGCCAAAAAACTTCTTTGGCATATGAAGGGCTGCCGGATCCAATCCACCCGACAGGGTTCGTCCACTCGGTGTCACTGTAAGATTATACGCACGCGCCAGTCTGGTAATACTGTCTAACAGGATAACCACATCTTCTCCGCCTTCCACCAGTCTCTTCGCCCTCTCAATCACCATCTCGGAGACGCGCTTATGGTTCTCCGGAAGCTCATCAAACGTCGAATAGATCACCTCCACCCTCTCTCCTTCTATGGACTCCTTGATATCCGTCACTTCCTCCGGTCTCTCATCGATCAGCAGAATCAACAAGTGCATTTTCGGATAATTTTTTGTCACGGCACGGGCCACCTGTTTTAAAAGCGTCGTCTTACCGGTCTTTGGCTGGGACACAATCATCCCTCGCTGTCCCTTGCCAATCGGTGCAATCAGATCGAGCATTCTCATAGAGACAGTGGATCCCGGAGTTTCCAGATGAATCCTCTCGTTTGGAAAAATCGGGGTCAGTTCCTCAAACTTCTTCCTGGAATACAGATAGCCCGGTGATAATCCATTCACCTTTTTCATATAGAGAAGTGCACTGAATTTTTCATTTGCTGTGCGTATACGAAGATTCCCCTCGATAATGTCTCCCGTCCTGAGACCGAATCGATAAATAAACTGTGGTGCCACATACACGTCATCTTCTCCCGGAAGAAAATTATCACACCGGATAAATCCATATTTTTCCGGCATGATCTCCAAAATACCGGTCTTCGTAATCTTGCTGTCCAATTCCTTTAATTCGGTCGGATGCACATCGGTGATCTGCCGGTCCTTCACGATTGAAATCAGGCCATCGGAACCATCATGATATCGATGCTTCTGCTTCGGATTATAATGCTCCGTCTTTTTGTTCTTTTCGGGTGCCGGTACGCTCTTGGGTCTGCTCTGTCTTTTCTCGTTTTCTCTCTTCGAGCTTTCCCTTGCCGCGCTGTTATCACGCTTTGTCGGTTCGAATTTGGAACCTGACCGTTTCGTGTTCTCTGGCTTCGTGTTCTCCGGCTTAGTGTTCTCCGGCTTCGGACTCTCTCTCTTTTTCTCTAATGCCTCGGTAATCTTGTCGACCAACTCCGTCTTTCTAAGTCCGGTCACTCCTTTGATGCCGTTTTGTTTTGCAATCTCACGCAACTCGACCAACGTCTTTCCCATTAAATCCATGTCATTTCCTTTCTAAACGTTCCTACTTTTATTCATCTGCTCTACTCTGGAATCATAAAAAACGAATACAGAAATCAGATATGCACAGACTGTGCATCCATCTCATATAAAAAACTTTCTACATTATACATGAAATTGAAAAAAAATGCAACATCGGTTTCCCTTTAAAAAAATGCAAAATATCCCGCCTAAGCGAGATATTTTGCATCGTATAATAGGGTGGGAGTAGTAGTTACTTGATAACTACCGATAAAAGCATAACGTCTAAGTTTGTCACAAAGATGTCAAAATGCCTTTTATTTACAATTATATCCTTTATTTTACAAATATTCTTTCATTTCATCCATGAAATTTTCTTCGGACTGAATCAGCTTTCTTGCCAGCTTCACACTTTTATCCGAAGCCGAAGGATATTTGCTGATGGCCTCTGAGATTGACTGGATTCCGGTATTGCATCCGTCCATCATCAGTTTTGCCACCTGATTCGCATCTTCTTTGACATTGAGCTTTACTTCCGTTGTCAGCCATGACATCGCCCGGGTAATCGGGTTTGGATTCTTTTCGTCTTCTCCCAACTCGCGGAGCATATCCTCTGCCTCTTTTTCAATCTCCCGGTGGCACTTCTCACTCTTTTGCAAAACATTCATCAAGTCATGGGAAAGGTCAAATTTTTCCACCTGCTCAAAACTTGAAACAGCCATGTGGCAGCCGGAATCGACTTCTTTTAACAATTCAGCAGTATCTCTCTCTTCCATAGGAAAACCTCACTTTTCTTTTTCTTTTGTTTCTATGGTTTCCCATAAATTCTATTTTATACCTTTTTTTTTCCGTAACCTTATGTTACACTTTTTTTAGTACAAAGCATGACCGGAAAGGAGAGTATCACCACATTGAAAAACAAAGTCTATCGCAATTGTTTACTGGCTCTTCCTGTCTTGGCCACCATCACTGTTTTATACCGGCTTGGGATTCTTTTTCCGACCAGGCTTCTGCCGGATTGTTTTTTTCATAAGATCACCGGCTTTTCTTGTCCCGGCTGTGGATGTACCCGTTCCGCACAGGCTCTGATGAGGGGCGATCTGATACAAAGCCTTAAGCTGAATCCGTCAGTTTTGTATATGACTGTTATTTACTGTGCCTATGTGCTCTCACATACCGCGGAACTCTTCATCTCTTTTGGGGCAAAAAAACTTCCCTCTCTTTTTCGAGAAGGAAGTCCCTTGCACATTCTTACCCATATTCACGGAATGAAAGAACGAGAACTCTATCTTTACATCCTGATTGTTCTTCTCCTCACCTTTGGTGTCATCCGCTTTTTCTTTGAACTGGGAAGTCGGATTCACCTCTTATGAGAACAGGCCAACCGTAATGCCAAAAAAGGTTGCCACGATATTGGCCAGAATTCCCACTCCCCAAATACATAAACCAATGATGGAGGTGATATAACCGGCCTGTACCATACTCTGTTTCTCCGGAGAAATCAAATCTTTGTTGTTGGATCTCAATACCAGAGATACAATTCCACACGGTGCACAGCAGATGATGGACAAAATACCCAATACTAAAATCGCAGTTGCCACACCATCTTTTTCTCCGGTCTGGTTATTCTGATATGGCTGCTGATAGTTATTCGGTGCGTTGTAATCATAGCTGCCCTGTGTGTAGCTTCCCTGACTGTTGTTATAGCTACCCTGTGTATAGCTTCCCTGACTGTTGTTATAGCTACCCTGTGTATAGCTTCCCTGACTGTTGTTGTCATAGCTGCCCTGTGTGTAGCTTCCCTGACTGTTGTTATAGCTGCCCTGTGTATCGCTTCCCTGATTGTTGTTGTCATACGATGATGAGTTATTGGATTGTACAACATCATTCGGAGTCTGATTTCCATTTGGCGATGCTGCACTCTGCGGATCATTATCAAATCGATCTTCCATATTCCTGTATCCTCCTCTTTGCAGTTTGTATTGTATTCATTCTATCATTTTTTTCCATGTAATGCAAATTTTTTTGACCACCGATTATTTTGGCTAAAGTTTTTCATATTTTTTGAGTCAAAAACATATCTTTTACAAATCAGATTCTAACTACGGAGTTATCAATGAAACGATCTTTTTCAAAAAGCGAACTTGCCATTGCGATTCTCATCCCGCTGGCAGTCGGAACACTATCCTCACTTTTGAGCGGAAACATGACCCTTTACCGCTCTGTCAACAAACCCTCTTTTAGTCCCCCCGGCACTTTATTTCCGATTGTATGGGCAATCCTGTACATTCTCATGGGGATTTCTTCGTATCTGATCTATCAGAGCGATCATCCCCTCCGCAACAAAGCCTTAAAAACCTATGCCATACAGCTTTTGTTCAATTTCGGATGGAGCCTTTTATTTTTCCGTTTTCAACTGTTTTTTCCGGCCTTTCTCTGGCTCCTGATTATGATTTTTTTTATTGTTAAAATGATTGTTTTGTTTTATCAGATAAAACCCATTGCCGCATATCTGCAGATCCCGTATCTTTTGTGGTGTCTGTTTGCCGCCTATTTGAATTTTACCATCTATCAATTGAACTAAATGCGAAAGAGTTCCAGACTGACTGCCATGACAAACATCCCTGCCACCATACCATAGACCGATACATGATGTTCACCACATTCACTGGCAGCCGGCAGGAGCTCATCGACCGATATAAATACCATAATGCCGGCTATCAGCGCGAAGATACAGCCATATACGACCATATTCATAACAGGCATCAGAAGAAACCATCCGATCAATGCACCAACCGGCTCAAAAAGACCGGACAACACAGAATAGCCAAATGCCTTTTTTTTGGATCCGGTTGCATGATAAATCGGAACGGATACGGCAACTCCCTCCGGTATATTGTGAATCGCTATCGCAACAACGATGGGAATCGCTATCTCCGGTTCCTGATGGGCCGACACAAATGTGGCAAGGCCCTCCGGAAAATTGTGTATCCCGATGGCGATTGCTGTGACAGCCCCCGTTCGGACCATTGGATTTTTCTGCTCAGGAATCATGCGGTCAATCAGGGCGATCAACAGGATTCCGACAAAAAAAGAGACCGCACTAAGATGCGAGGCCGCTGTGGAACCAATCTGTCCCGATAAAAGCGACTTCGCTGTCTGAAACAATTCAATCATCGAGACATAAATCATGACACCGGCAGAAAACCCAAGACTTGCCACCAAAAATTTTTGATTGGTTTTCTTCGAAAAAAAAGCGATCAAACTTCCTACCCCTGTACTCATTCCTGCTAGAAGAGTCATCAAAAATGCTGACATATGATTCCTTTTGTTGGTTTTCTCATCTTATTCTATGCAATGAATCACAATGGGTGATAAAGAAAAAAGAAAGGCAGCAGTTTATGGGTATATGCGAGATTTGTTAGACTGGTCATTTAAACAATCTATCCCCCCTGCTGCCTGATGGCATTATAACACACTTTTTCATTTTTGGACGAAACTAGGGACAGACGACGTTTTTTTGCTACGAACGACACTTTTTCTAAATATTTTATAAAAGTATTCTTAAATTAATTAATAAACGTCAGTCTTCTGTGTCATTTAAG
>ONNE01000056.1 GCA_900319095.1 uncultured Eubacteriales bacterium
TGTTTCGTCTTGTGATATATTGGATAAAAAGACACCAGTATCGGTGCGCTGCGGTCAACGATCAGATCATCATGGATTATCAGGCATTCATCCGTTCATTTAAAAAGAATCCGGATTTTTCATCGTTAGTAAATTACCGCGATCAGGCCGAGTGGTTTGTCCGGCATGGATATTGGCAGATATCTGCAGATGAACGGCAAAGGCTGACGGATATTCTGGAGAGGGCCGGATTTTCAGACCGGGAGATTTCGCGGGATGAAAAAGAGTGGATTGGCAAGTGGATCAAAAGACGACCGGGAAGAAAAAAATAAATTTGTTAAAGGTTTGAATAATGTGTCCGATAAATATAGTGAGAGCAAATTGTTCTCGCTATATTTTTTACTAGATTGGAGGGAGAGTCATGAGAATTGATGCTTACATGCAAGTGAATCAACTCTATAAGACCAACAAAGCAAAGCGCAGCGCATCTGCCAATGCGACAGACACCAGAGATTCCCTCGAGATTTCTGATTTTGGAAATGCTTATCAGGTGGCAAAACAAGCTGTTAGTCAGGGAACATCGATTCGTGCAGACCGCGTTCGTGACATCAAAGAGCGTATGGCAGCAGGAACATACAATGTTTCAATCGAAGATGTGGCAGACCGTTTGGCAGATCAGTTGATTGGCTGACCTGAATAGGAGGATTTTTAAGTGGCTAGTTTGATGGAAGAGTTGATTGGCACACTGGACGAGGAAGACAAAGTCTATCAGGCTTTGCTTCCTATTGAGCAGGAGAAGACCAGAGCGGTGATCGAGAATGACTTGGTTGCACTTCAGGACATTACCGATCGGGAGCGCGATTTAGTGGACCGGATATCTTCTCTTGAGGGGAAAAGGGAACAGGTGGCATCGGACATTGCTACAGTTCTCGGCAAGAACCCACAGACAATTACTGTTAGTGAAATTGTAGATGTTTTGAAAAATCAGCCAAAGGATCAGAAAAGATTGCAGAGTGTACATGACCGGTTAAGGAGAACCGTCACGCAGCTGCAGGAGGTCAATAACCAGAACCGGGATTTGATCAAGGATTCGATGGAAATGATTGAGTATAACATGAATGTGATAAGAAGTACACGGATGTCTTCGGGAAGCAGTAATTATTCAAGTAATGCTTCGGAAGTGGCAGGGATGGCACCACAGCATGGATTGTTTGATGCCAAGCAGTAGGGCGCAGGGCGATGCGCTTTGCTGTGTACTTGCAACGTGTACTTTTTTTGTCTCTAAATACAGGGAAGAGATGAGTTGTTTTTTGGAAGGAGTATAAAACATGGGTAATTTGATGACAAGTTTCAATGCCGGTGTATCCGGACTTCATTCAGCGCAGCAGTCACTGAATGTGACGGCACACAATATGGCAAATGCCCAGACGACCGGTTATACAAGACAGCAGGTGATGGTGACCGATTCCAATTATCAGACATCGGTTGGCTTGTATAACAATAAAATGCAAGTGGGAACCGGAACATGGGTTGCTCTTACCAGACAGGTTCGCAACGTGTTCCTGGATGCGCAGTATCGTCACCAATATGGACGACAGGCATTCTATGAGGCCAATGTCGAGGCAGCATATGAGCTGCAGGATATGTTGGGAGAATTGAATGGAGAGCAGTTTTCGGAGCATATCAACAGTTTGAAAAAAGCACTGGCTTCGGTTGCGACTTCGGCAGACAGTCTGGTTGACAAAGAAGAACTCGTTGCCACTGCATCGCGCTTTATCCAGAGTGCGCAGGTATTGCAGGAAGGTCTTGAGAACTATCAGAAGAGTCTGAATACAGAGATCAAGAAGCAGGTAGATGAGATCAATGACTGGGTCTCACAGATACAGGATCTGAATGAGAAAATTCGCAAATACGAAGTGACCGGAGAGTCGGCAAACGATTACAGGGATCAGAGAAATTTGCTGCTCGACAAATTGAGTCATCACATTGCCTGCGATATTACCGAAGAAATTGATGGAACGGTATTGATTTATTCCAATTGCGGCTATCTGTTGGACGAGGATGTGCAGTGCCGCCTGGATGTTGAGTACGTCAGCGAGACGACGAAATTGCTCAAGCCGGTTTGGGAAGGAACCAGAGATAACTTTTTTGTGACGGACAGTCTTGAGTACTCCAGTGACAACAACACTGATCTCGGTTCGCTCAAAGGCCTGCTAGTAGCACGCGGATACTTTTCAGCGAAGTATACGGATGTTCCGCAGGTTCCGGTAGAAGATGATTATGCCACCCGTTTGGAATACAATCTGGCGCTCGATCAGTTTCAGGAAGATTTAAAAGCATATAACCAGAGTGTTGGAGCTTCTGTCGTGATGACACTGCAGAGCCAGTTAGACAGTCTTGTGCATGGCATTGTCACTTTGGTAAATGATACCCTTTGTCCGAATACACAGGTAGAGCTTGTGAATGCGGACGGAACCACAAGTAAAATCACCATTTTAGATGAGAAAAATGCGTTGCTCGGTGATGATGAGAATAACACGGTGGGAACGGAGTTATTCTCCCGGAGAAGCCGTGAGAGATACACGAAAGTGGAAGGTGCAACTTATGTAGATGCAGATGGCAACACACAGACCGGTGACATCTACGTATATCTGGAAGAGGATCCATCGGATGTATATACGATGTATACACTGGATCAGCTGGTTATGAATCCTACGGTTCTTAGAGACGCATCGACCATCCCGAGTGTTTACAATAAATATCAGGAATTTCCGGGCGGCTATGCAACGAACGAACTCATGGCTCTGGCCAATTCGTTCAATGATGACGTTGGAACGCTCAATCCGAATTCCAAAACGCAGTACAACGTATCCAATTTTTATGACGGCATTGTGGGACAGCTGAGTACGACCGGAAGTGTCTGGGAGAGCGTGATACAGAATCAGCAGA
The DNA here is from genome assembly GCA_900319095.1 of uncultured Eubacteriales bacterium. GTDB lineage: Bacteria > Bacillota > Clostridia > Lachnospirales > Lachnospiraceae > Eubacterium_F. Next base: position 2,929 of record ONNE01000056.1, read on the forward strand.
CAACCGTGAATACATTGGAAGAAGAGAGACAGAAAATCATGGGCGTTTCGACGGATGAAGAATTGTCCAATCTGATAAAATACCGACAGTGCTATAATGCATCGTCGAGATATATTACTACCGTGTCGCAGATGTTAGAGTACTTGATTGAAAAATTAGGAGGATGATGATATGGCTTCTACGTTTGGCTCACTTGAGATTGCAAAGTCCGGAATGATGACATATAATACTGCGCTTCAGACGACTGCGCACAACATTGCCAACATTGACACAAAAGGGTATTCCAGACAGACTGTGAATATGGAGGCGATTATCAGTACCAGTAACTCCTTTGTGGTACAGGGAAATGGTATTGATGTCACAAGTATTACCAGAGATCACGATGACTATTATGATGTAAAATTTCAAAGAACCCAGTCTACGCTGAGTTACTATGAGGCGGAGGCACATTATCTGAGAGATTTACAGGATCAGTTGGCCGGTGATGTGACATCCGAAGATAAGATTTTGATCACGGATGCGTTTGATGAATTTTATGCAGCGCTCAGTTCACTCAAAGATGCACCGGGAGATGATACGATCCGGACAAAGACAGTGACGATCGCACAGACATTTGCCGAGTCCGTCACAAACTCAGCGACCGGACTTCAGCGCCTGCAGGATGAGGTCAATGGTCAGATCAAGACGGTTGTCGACCAGATCAACAGCATTGCAGATAAAATCGTATCATTGAATGAGCAGATCAACCTGATCGAGGCATATGGAGCTGTGGCAAACGATCTTCGCGATCAGAGAGCCGTGCTGGTGGATGAACTTGCCTGCTATTGCAATGTTGAATATTCGGAACAGGAGCCGGCGAACGGAGTGGGCGGTAATCAGTTTTATGTGTATGTAAATGGGGCAGCTCTTGTGGATCACTACCACACCAATAAACTGGTGATCACACAGAAAGATACCTTTTCCAATATCAGTGATGAAAAAGGAATGTATATGATTGAGTGGTCCGATGGATCCGATTTCAATGAATACAGTTCCAAATTGGGCGGAGAGCTTCAGGCATTATTTGAATTCCGCGATGGAAATAATGGAACGGTGGTTCAGGGGACGATTGATAAGACAAATGGACTCACCAGCGATGCAAATGGAAATCTGGTGCTCACGCTGACCGACACCAATTGTAACAACCTGAAAGAACTGAATATACCTGCCTATGACGGAGAACTCATTATCCGCAACAACGTATATGCCTATGACACATTCGAAGTGAAGGTAGATGATGATGGAAATTACACATATGTGTTCACGATGAAAACAGACATGGATCCGGATAATACAGTGGCATTGCAGAGCGCCATGAAAAACGGATATACGGTCAGTGTCGGACGCAGTGTCGACTCGAGAGGAATTCCATACTATATGGCACAGCTCAATGAGTTTGTGAGGACGTTCTCAGAAGAATTCAACCGCATCCAGAATCAGGGATATGATAAGTTTGATAATCCGGGAGTCGACTTCTTTAACGCAAGAGTTCCGGCAACCGGTGACAATTTCGATATGCAGGAGTCGGTGGATGGCATTGACAAATCCTTTAGCGCGATTCCAAAACAGAACGCAGACGGGACATATACCGGTTCTTATTACTATATGACAGCCTTGAATTTTGGAGTGACAGAAGATGTGATCCGGGATGGCAGCCTGCTTGCTTGTAAGATGAAAGAATCGGTGGATGAGAACGTTGGAAATGATAATGGTGATAACCTTCAGAAATTGCTGGATTTAAAGAATGATTCCAAAATGTTCCTTCACGGTGATCCGGATTCGTTCTTGCAGTCGGTAACAGCGACCCTTGGAGTCGATGCAAAGAAGGCAGAAACACTGCAAAAGAGTCAGCAGAATCTTTTGTATTCCATTGATAGCTCAAGAAAATCGGTATCCGGTGTGGATGAAGATGAAGAGGGAGCGAACCTGATTCTCTTCCAGAACATGCTGACGTATCAATATAAAGTAATCTCTGTGTTGAATGAAGCAATCGACCGGTTGATCAATGAGACAGTATAAAAGTGATTGGAGGACGAAAATATGAGAGTGACGAATTCAATGATGCGTAACAATTCGCTGATGAATATGCAGAAAAACAAAAATGTATACAACAAATATCTGCAGGAATATAGTTCACAGAAAAAGATTCAGCGCCCTTCGGATGATCCTACGATTGCTGTTCGAGCACTTAAATATCGCACCACATTGGCGGATATTGAACAGTTTTTGAAAAATATCGATGATGCGACTTCGTGGATGAATCAGACCGAGACCAGTCTGAAGGATGTCAGCAGTATCCTCACGACGATGCAGGATTACTATACACAGGCTGCTACCGGCACGTATGGTTCATCCGATCGCGAAAAAATCATTACTCAGTTAAAAGAGTATCAGAAGTACATTTATGAGCAGGATGCCAATGCAGACTACAGTGGTAGATACCTGTTTACCGGCTATCGGACAGATTTGTCATTGCTGTTTGAAAAAGATCAGGAGCACACAACTTATACCATCACTGAAAAGCTGGATGTTGCCGATATCAGAAAATATCAGTATGTGTATGGTGGTGCGGAGTATGATGCTACGAAGACCGCAGATGATTATGCGACGGAGTCAGCAGAATTCAGAGCGACTCACCGAATCATGATTTCTTATGACAACTGTGATGATGTGGTGCCGACGATTACCTACAAGGATAGTACGGGCGCTGATCAGACGATTACACCGGTGGTTAAATCCGTCAGTGATGACACCGTGTTCAATGAACATCTCAAACCGGATGGCGATCAGGTATTCTTTGTGCCGGAGACCGGAGAAGTGATCTTTGGAGATGATATTTATGAAACCGTCCGCAACGGTTCCGATCTTCAGGTAGAATATCAGAAGACATCGTTTAAGACAAATGAGATTCGCCCGGAGCACTATTTTAACTGTGTGGCATATAATATTGAGACAGGAGAGAGCATCAATTATCGAAATCCGGAGAAACAGGAGATGAGCTATCAGATTAACTTTAGCCAGACACTGTCGGTAAATACGATTGGATGCAATGCGATTGATACGACGATACGACGCAAAATAGATGAGATCACAGATATCTGTAATGATATCGATAACATTGAGCAGGAGTTAAAGAGTGTTGAGAAGAGACTTCAGGACTGCCCGGCAGATGATGAGGAAAAACTCTCAGCGCTCAACGAGTTGAAGACGCAGATCGAGACGAAATTGACATTGGAAAAGACAGTGCTCACCAATCAGCTCGGTTCCGGTATCACGGTGTGTCAGGATGCACAGAGCAAAGTCAATGTGGCTCTGGCGAATCATGGTTCGAGATACAACCGAATGGAGATGACCAAGTCAAAGCTCAAAGATCAGGAGCTGGCAACCGAAGAGGCAAAATCGGACAATGAGGATGCCGATCTGGGTGAGGCTTACATCGGATTTTCAGAGGCAGATCTTTTGTATCAGGCTACCTTGAATGCCACAAACAAAATTCTTGGTCAGTCACTGTTGAATTTTATCTGATAAGTATTGTATAATATGATATGGGAGCCGCGATGGATTGGCTCTCATATCATAGTTTTCATTATAGAGAAAGGGCGCTGCCCGGAAAAGGAGAGGGATTACATATGGTAGTAAAGACAAAATTTTTTGGAGAAGTAGATCTTCCGGAAGACAAGATCATTACATTGGATAGAGGATTGATCGGGTTGGATGAGTACAAAAAATTTACGATCCTGTTTGATTCCGAAAAAGAGGAGAGCAGCATTTCCTGGTTTCAGAGCGTAGAGGAGCCGACTCTCGCCCTTCCGATTATCAATCCGACATTGATTAAACCGGATTATAATCCGAGCGTTGAAGATGAGATGTTAAAAAATCTTGGTGAGCTGACAGAAGAAAACACGGCAGTCTTTTTGGTTATGACCGTGCCGAGTGACTTAAAAGAGATGACCGTCAACCTGATGGCGCCGATCATTATCAATGCGGATACGAGAAAAGGGGCACAGGTCATCGTAGATAATGAAGGATATGAAGTGAGATATAAAATATACGATATTCTCAATGCAAAAAAGGAGGACTAGATGTATGTTAGCATTAGCAAGAAAAGTCAATGAGTCGATTATTATCAATGATAACGTAGAAGTGACCGTGCTTGAGATCAAGGGCGATCAGATAAAACTTGGCATCAGTGCTCCGAAGTCCGTGCCGATTTACCGCAAGGAAATTTATGCTCAGATCAAGAAAGCGAATACGGAATCTGCGGACATAAAAGATGTAACTGCATTAAATGAACTTTTTAAGGGTTAAGTATTTTGAGATTTGTGCCGATATGTAAAAAAGGAAATGTATTATTATGCACAAGCACATGGAGGTGTTGAAAATGGATGTTGAAAAAATTTCAAATGTCAATGCGAACTATACAAGTTCGTCAGAAGTATCTAGGGTTGAGACTGAGGTAAAAACCGCGGACACACATGCAGCTACTGTCAAACAAGCGGTTCAGACCGCGGCAACAACCGTTGTGCAGTCAGGGAAGACAAGTGATGGCAGTGGTCAGGAAAATGGTGGACAGGAACATGCAGCCAGCCAGGCATCGATTGACGATGCTGTCAAGAGTGCAAATCGCAAGATGGAACGAACTCGCTGTGAGTACTCCTACCATGAGAAGACGAAACGCGTTTCGATCAAGGTCATTGACCGTGACACAGACAAAGTGATTCGTGAAATTCCGCCTGAAAAGTCTTTGGATATGCTCCAGAAGATGTGGGAAATGGCCGGAATTCTCGTGGATGAAAGAAGATAGGAGGGTGACGATATGGGTATAAGAATGTCAGGTATCGTATCCGGTTTGGATACGGAAGCCATTGTAGGAGCACTGATGTCGGCTCAGAGTTTAAAAAAGACAAAAGTGACGAATGCAAAAACAAAGCTTGAGTGGAAACAGACCAAATGGCAGGGACTGAACAGTAAATTGTACAGTCTTTATACGGGAAGCGTATCCAAGATGCGTCTTCAGACATCCTATCAGGCGAAGAAAGCAACGGTATCGAATTCCGGTGTGGCAACCGTGAGCGCATCTGCGAACGCAGTTAACGGAAGTTACACGATGGAAGTTAAGAATATTGCTACGTCCCAGTACATTACCGGGGGAAAGATTACAGACAAAGGCGGCAACAAGATTACTTTGACAAGCCAGAAAATGTCCGAGATTAGTGAGGATCTGGTGGGCAAAAAGATATTTGTCGGTGATGATGAAGAGGGAATCGAAATCACAGAGAGCACCACGATTGCGCAGTTTACGGCAGCACTTACGAAAAAGGGGATCAATGCCAGCTTTGATACGGCACAGCAGAGGTTCTTTATCAGCAGCAAAGAGAGTGGAGAGGATAATGCATTCTCGCTGACGTCCTCAGACGGAGCGTCTCTTGCCAAATTGGGCTTGGGCGAGATTACGATTGACGCCAACACCAAAGCAGCTACGGTGGATGCGCATGAGGTTGACTCTGAGACAGAGCCGATTTATGAGAGCAGTACAGGGATGACGTTTGTGGCGGCGACCGACAGTAAAATTGTGCTCAATGGTGCGACATTGACTTCTTCGTCGTCTACGGTGTCGGCAAATGGTCTGAGCATTTCCCTGTCATCGGTAGGGAAGACGACATTCTCGGTGGCAACGGACGTGGATGGAATCTATGATTCTGTCAAGGCAGCACTCAAAGAATATAACTCCGTATTGGAAGAATTAAATACGGCATATTCGGCAGAGTCATCGAGAGATTATGAGCCACTGACAAGTGAGCAAAAAGATGCTATGTCAGATGACGAAGTAAAAGAATGGGAAGATAAGATCAAGAGCGGTCTCCTTCGCAGTGATTCGACTCTGGATAGTATTATTCAGTCGATGAAGAGTGCGATGCAGACACAGGTTGAATATAATGGCAGAAAATATTCATTGGCAGATCTTGGTATCATGACCTCGACGGATTGGAAAGAGGGTGGAAAATACCATATTTATGGTGATTCGGATGATTCTGTATATGCGGATCAGACGGATAAGCTGAAAGCGGCTCTCAACAACGATCCGGAGTTGGTTACGACGGTTTTGTCCGGAGTGTTCGAGCAGCTTCGCAGCAACATGAATGACCGGATGGCAGGCACCGAGCTCAGCAGTGCGCTTACGTTCTACAACGATATTCAGATGAATACGCAGTTGAAGAATTATAAGACGGAAATCAGTGAATGGGATACTCGTCTGCAGTCGCTTGAGGATAAGTATTACAGCCAGTTCACAGCGATGGAGAAAGCGATGGCGCAGATGCAGTCACAACAAGCTTCGTTGGGATCGCTGCTTGGCGGCTGATGAATGGGAAAAAAGCCATCATGATTCAGGGAGGAAGACAGTAGATGATTAATCGTAACGTTGCAGACAAATATCGTCAGAGTGCTGTTGCGACAGCATCGCCGGCGGAACTCACGCTTATGCTGTATGAGGGGGCGATCAAGTTCGCCAATATTGCGCTGGCGGCACTGGAGAAAGATGATTACCGTGAATATGACAAGGTGAATACAAACATAAAAAAGACTCGTGCAATTATTACGGAGTTCCGTTCCACACTGGATCGAAAATATCCGGTGTGGGAGGACTTCGAACGAGTATATGAGTATATTGACTGGTGCCTTTCACAGGCCAATATCAACAAAGATCCAAAGATGCTTGAAGAGGCTCTGAAACGGATTCGTGAGATGAGGGATACCTGGAAGGAAGTTATGAAGATCAATAATGTCGGATATCATTAATTGTGCAGTTTAGCTAAGTCAGGGAGTGGAACATGGATAATCAGGGACAGGATCGTGTGTATGTGACGATGATGGTTGATTCGCTCAAGAAAAAAGAGAAGGTTTTGAATCGGCTTCTTTCGATTACAGAGAAACAGAGAGATTTATTAAAAGAAGAAAAGATGGATGCCGATGCCTTTGATGGATTGTTGATGGAAAAAGAGAGAGCAATTGTCGAGCTGAATGAATTGGATGGCGGTTTTGACGGCTTGTTTAAGCTTGTCAAGAAGCAGATTGAATCCGACCGTGAGCAGTATCGGGAAGAAATTCAGCAGATGCAGCAGTTGATTGCGGTGTTGTCAGAGTTAGATGTCAGTATCCGATCTCTGGAAAGTCAGAATAACGAGAGATTCAAGAAATTTCTTGGCAGGGAGAAAGATATGATTCGGAATTATCATATCAACAACCGCACAGCGACGACTTACTATCAAAACATGGCGAATGTTCATCGAAAAGAAAATTCGTATTTTTTTAATGAAAAAAAATAAATTTTTTTACAGAATCAGGTAAAGTAATATCGGAATATTCCGATATATACTATGTCAGAAAGTGAGTATGCATCTGGCATAAACAGATAATAACTGGGAAAGGATAGAAACAATGACTGTTGTAGAGCCCGCGATGGAAGTTGTGATTCCGAACTCAGATATTATATGTGTTAATATTATAATCGGCAGGGAAGCCGAATGAAATTCAAGGAGGAATGAATTATGGTAGTACAGCACAATATCACATCAATGAATGCAAACAGAA
>ONNE01000168.1 GCA_900319095.1 uncultured Eubacteriales bacterium
TCTGTTTTTAGAATAATTGTTATTATTGTAGCGATTCTTTCTTCGATAGTTATTATTTCTTCTTGGAAGCTCTGAAGCGTACTCGCGATTCAAAGTAATCACTACCTTGCGATGCGGCTCATCACCCTCACTGTGAGTATCCACATATTTATCCTGCTGAAGAACAGCATGAATAATTCTTCTCTCATAAGGATTCATTGGCTCAAGAAAAGCAGTTCTTCCTGTCTTTTTAACCTTGTTCGCCACATTCTTTGCAAGATTCTCGATTGTCTCTTTTCTTCTCTGACGATAATTTTCAGTATCAATCTTAATCTTAACATATTCCTCTAAATTTTTGTTGGCAACAAGGGAAGTGAGATATTGAAGAGAATCCAGGGTTTGTCCACGTTTACCAATCAACATACCCATCTCTTCGCCCTTTAACTCAACTTTAATTACATTCTCTACTTCATCAAATTCTAGTTCAATATCTACGACAAGATTCATTGCCTCAAATGTTCTCTCAAGAAAGCTGCGGACAACTTCGATCGTCCCCTGTTTTTTTCTGACACGAATAACAGCCGGTTTACTAAAAAGACCTAAAATCCCACTCTTTTCCTCTTCTACGATTTCATACTCAACTTTATCACTGGTTGTCTCCAATGAAACCAAAGCATTTGTCAAAGCCTCATCCACTGTTTTAGCGGAAAATTCTTTCCATTCTTCCATTTTATATTTTCCTCCTATTTCTTACCATCCCGATTCGAGAGCATCTTTGCATAACCGGAAATACTTCCCTTTTCAATATCTTTCTTAACTACTGTATCACCCTCATTGGAATCAGTGCTCTCATTTTTTGTCTGAGACTGATTTTGGTAAGAAGAAACACTTTTGATCGATGATGTTTTCGTTCTGGCATACTCCTGCATCTGACGATTTCTCTCTTCTAATTTCGCACTCTTTTTTGCAGCTTTTTCCTTATTCTTCTCAATCAGATCTTCCATCGAAATCTTGTCAACCGAACGATTGATCAGGATACACTGAACAATTCGGAACAAACTTCCCACAATCCAGTAAAGTCCAATACCCATATTAAGACTCAAACAAAAGAAACCGGACATAACAGGCATGAAATAATTCATTGTTTTCATGGACTGTGCCATCGCATCCTGTTCTGAAGAACCGGAATTCATTGTATTTGACTGAATCAATTTCGTGTTGATAAACTGAAGTGCCATTGCCAATACCGGAATAATAAATGCCACCCATCCATAAGGATGATTTGCCTTATCATGAAAGAACTGCATAGGACTCATGTTTACATTAAGGCCAAGAAAATTAGCAGCACTCTCTTCCTTCAAAGCAGGAATATAATCACCGATATTATACATGACACGATACAGACACCATAAAATAGGCATTGTTACCAAAAGAGGAAGACATCCTCCAAAAGGACTAATACCATACTTTGCATATAATGCCTGAGTTTCCTCATTCATTTTTAATTGAGAAGCCTGATCTCTTTTTCCCCTATATTTTTCCTGAATTGCCTTCACTTCCGGATTAATCTTATTCATTAACCGGGATGATTTCTGTTGTTTTGCATTAAGTGGAAACATGAGCAGATAAATGACAAAAGTTAATATGATAATACAAAGTCCCGTATTATGAATATGAAACAACTGAAAAACTGCCCAATCAATACCAAAAAGGATTTTTCCAAAAATCCAATATAACCAACTCAAGATAAGGTCCTCCTGTTATCACGGCACAGGATCATATCCACCCTTGTGAAAAGGATGACATCTCAAAATTCTTTTGGCCGCAAGAAAACTTCCCTTACAGGCACCATACTTCCCAATTGCCTGAATCGCATATCGAGAGCAACAGGGAGTATAAATACAAGTAGGTGTTCTCTTAAGCGGTGATATATACTTTTGATATATATGAATCAAAATTAAAAGAATTTTTTTCAAAATCAATCACATCATTTCAACAATCCATGCAATTTTAATAAATGAAAAACTGCACCGTCAACATCTACATATTTTTTTTCTTTTACACCAGGTCTGGCAACGATAATAATTCGATTGCCTTCTTTTATCAATGCGTCATTCTTGCGAACGGATTCTCTCAATAATCTGGTAATGCGATGACGCACAACACTGTTTCCGACTTTCCTGCTCACAGAAAATCCATAACGATTGGGACCACTCTCCCCTTTTAAAACATACATGACCAGATATTTGTTTGCTTTTGATCTGCCACCCTTGTATACCTTCTGAAATTCAGGATTCTTTCCTAATTTTCCAATCACTTTTTCCCTCTCAACAAAACAATCCAAATCCGAAACAAGAGAAGAAAAGGTCACATAACTGCGACCTTAAGCAGATAACTTCTTTCTTCCCTTTGCTCTTCTTCTGGCAAGTACTTTTCTTCCATTCGAAGTTCTCATTCTTTTACGAAAGCCATGTACTTTAGATCTCTGTCTCTTCTTAGGCTGAAATGTCATTTTCATGTGTCATACACCTCCTTTACATTACAAAATCCGTATCAAGCCTAATTATATTATCAAAACGAATAATAGTCAAGAATTTGTTGAAAAACTTCTAATAAAATTTGATTTTCTTTTATCTTTGTAGTAAAATAAAAGGGAATATTTTCACTCTAATTTCAATTTTACTTAGATAGGCAGGAATTTTTAATGGAAAATCAGATAAAAGACAAATGGAATGAAATAATTACATATCTGAGGGAAGAATATGTCAATAACGATATACTCTTTCGGACATGGATTGAGCCATTAGAAGTCGTTTCCTATGAAAATGGTGATTTAATTATATCTGTAAATGAAGAAAAACAGGGAGATAGTCTCAATCTAATTGAAAAAAAATATAAAATCCCCCTTCAGATTGCCATTGAAATTAAAACACAAGAACAGGTAAATATTGTATTTAAATACAAAAGCCAGTTAAATAATGAACGAGTTTCTTCCTATATTAATACGGAAAACCTGGAAGAAAAATATCCATTCCTGAGCAATGGTCATTCTTTTGAAAATTTTGTCGTAAGTGGAAGTAACAACATCGCATATGCCGCATCGGTGGCTGTTGCAGAGAATCCGGATGGACAAGTCTACAATCCTCTCTTTATCTACAGTGGACCCGGACTTGGAAAAACTCATCTGATGCATTCCATTGCAAGATATATTATTCAAAATCATCCGGATTACATCGTTACCTATACAACGAGTGAGGATTTTACTAATTCCGTTGTGGAAGCACTTCGAACCAATAAACAAAAAGGAGATCCGACAGCGACATCCAATCTTCGAAAAAAATATAGAAATGTAGATGTTTTGTTGATTGATGATATCCAATTTATCATTGGAAAAGACAGCACACAGATTGAATTTTTTAATACTTTTGAGGCACTCTACCAATCCGGAAAGCAACTCGTTATCTCAAGTGACCGTCCGCCAAGTCAGATGGAACAGCTGGATATGAGATATCGGTCCCGTTTTAATTCAGGAATGACGATTGATATTCAGCCACCGGATTTTGAGACCAGTATGGCTATATTGAAAAATAAACAGGAACAATCCGACATCAAACTTGAAGACAATATTTTAGAGTACATAGCGACCAATATAAAATCAAACATTCGAGATTTAGAGGGTGCTTATAATAAAATCCTTCTCTATGCGAGATTTAAAAATCCAAATGGTCAGATAACTCTTCCAATTGCGGAAGATGCACTAAAAGATTTTATTTCACCAAATGAAGAGTTAATTATTACCGCAGATTATATCATTGAAGTTGTCGCAGAACATTTCAACCTCGATAAGGATACAATCTTATCCACAAAAAAGACAAAGGACATTGTTTTGCCAAGACAAATCTGTATGTTTTTGTGCAGTGAAATGACAAACCTTACACAATCTGAAATTGCCGCAAAGCTAAAGAGAAACAACCACACAACAGTTATCCACGGTGTCAACAAAATTAAAGAGGCAATTCATGTGGATAAAGAACTGGATAACACCATTCAGGTGATTAAAAAGAAGTTAAATTCATAATACACTTTTTGATTTTTGACAATGTTATACCTTTATCCACGTTGTAACAACCGATATGAATTTTATAAAAAGATAATGTTTTTTTAGCAATTTAGGGAACTGCAGGACTTATACACATTTTGACACCCCCTAATACTACTATTACTAACTATAACTATATATATATTTATTTAAAAAAATATCCACATTTGATTGAATACCAGAAAGGAGTCAAACACATTATGAAATTTACCTGTACAAAAAATAATTTTAACAATGGGATTACGATTGCATTGAAAGCTGTACCGGGGAAGACAACCATGCCAATTCTTGAATGTGTTGTTATTGAAGCAAAGGGAGAAAGCATTCAATTTACCACAAACGATATGCAATTAGGAATTGAGACAAAAATTCCGGCAGAAGTTCAAGAAGAAGGTATTGTTTTGGTAAATGCAAAAACAATTTCTGAGATTGTGAGAAGACTTCCGGATGAAGATGTTAATTTTGAAGTAGATGAAAATAATAATATTCTTCTCTTTTGTGGAAAATCAAAGTTTAATATTCCGGGAATTGGACATGAGGAATTTCCGATGCTTCCAAAGATTGACGTGGAAAAGAAAATAACAATTTCTCAATTTACTTTAAAAGAGATGATTCGTCAGACGATTTTCTCTATATCCAATAATGAGAGCAACAAAATTCTGACAGGTGAATTATTTGAGATTAATGGAAATGAATTTAAGATTGCCTCTCTTGATCTTGTGAGAGTTTCAATTCGAAAAATTCAATTAAATGAAAATTATGATCACATTAAAGTTGTGATTCCGGGAAAAACCCTGAATGAGGTCAGTAAAATTTTAAGTGGAAATATGGACGATGAGGTAGTGATTTCTTTCTCAAAGAACCATGTATTATTTGAATTTGACCAAACATTGGTTATCTCCCGGTTAATTGAAGGCAATTTTTATAATATCGATCAAATGCTCAAAAACAATTATGAGACGAAAGTCAAATTAAATCGACAGGAATTATTTGGCTGTATCGATCGTGCGACTCTTTTGTTGAGGGAAGCAGATAAGAATCCATTGTTTATGAATATAAGAGATCATGAAATTCAAATGGAAATCAATACAAAGATGGGATCGATGGATGAAGAGGTCACTTCCGAAAAAGAGGGAAAGGATCTTACCATTGCTCTAAATCCTAAATTTTTGATTGATGTATTAAAAGTGATTGAAGATGAAGACGTTTATTTATATCTGTTTAATTCAAATGCTCCATGTTTTATCAAGAACAATGAAGAATCATACATTTATCTGATTCTTCCGGTAAATCAAAAGAGAGAATAAAGGAGATTTTTATGGAAGAAATCGTCATAAAAGATGATATGATCAAATTGGGACAGGCACTCAAGCTTGCGGGCCTGGTTGGATCCGGTGTAGAGGCAAAGATGTTGATTCAGGATGGTCTTGTGAAGGTCAACGGAGAGGTCGATGTCCGAAGGGGAAGAAAATTGCATCCGGGAGATGTTTTTGAATTGGAAGACAATAAGGTAAAGGTTGTTGCTTTATGATAATTCAATCCATTGAACTTTGTAATTTTCGAAACTATGAGAGAGAAAATTTTAATTTTCATGAAGGTACCAACGTTCTCTATGGAAATAATGCCCAGGGAAAAACGAATGTGTTGGAAGCAATTTATGTTGGCGGTACAACCAGATCTCACAAGGGCAGCAAAGATTTAGAGATGATAAGGTACGGTCAAAAAGATGCTCATATACGATATTTTATCGAAAAAAAGAATCTCGTCTTTAAGATTGAAATTCATATGAGAAAAGGAAGTTCAAAGGGAATTGCCATTGATGGAATTCCCATAAAGAATAATAGTGAGCTGTTGGGATTATCGAATATTATATTTTTTTCTCCGGAAGATTTAAGCATTATTAAAGATGGTCCGGAGGAGAGAAGAAAATTTATCGATGTGGAACTGTGTCAGCTGAATAAAGCATATCTTTATTATTTGACACAGTATCGAAAAATCTTAAAACAGAGAAATGCACTTCTAAAGCAGATACAGACAAACAATGAATTAAAAAAGACATTGGAAATATGGAATTGTCAGCTTGTTGACAATGGAAAAAAATTGATTGAGTACCGCGAACAATTTATTGAAGAACTCAATGAGATTATGAAGAGAAAACATCTCAGTCTCACAGGTGGACAGGAAGACGTAGATATAAAATATAAACCAAACTGCCGGTCTATGGATTTTGAAAATCAATTATTTATGGAAGAGGACAGAGATTTATATTTAGGAACAACAACTGTGGGTCCTCATCGGGATGATATTATTTTTTTGAATAAAGATAAAGATCTCAGAAAATATGGATCGCAGGGACAAAAAAGGACAGCAGCACTTTCTCTGAAAATGTCTGAGATTGAGATTGTGGAAAAGAGAACGGGGGAAAAACCCATTTTACTTTTGGATGATGTACTGTCGGAGCTGGATCGAAACCGGCAGAACTATCTCTTAGAAAATATTAAAGGAATTCAGACAATTATTACATGTACAGGTCTTGAGGAATTTGTTAAAAATGGAATCAATATTGACCGTACATTTGAGATAAAAGAAGGAACTTCAAGACAGAATGAAATTTAATGAATTGATGGAGGTTTTCCGATGAACAAGGAAAATGAAGTAGTATATGGAGCTGATCAGATTCAGATTTTGGAAGGCTTGCAGGCAGTGAGAAAAAGACCTGGTATGTATATTGGAAGTACATCCGAAAGAGGTCTTCATCACCTTGTGTATGAAATTGTGGATAACTCAATTGATGAGGCATTGGCAGGATATTGTGATGAGATTCAGGTATTTATTAATCCGGATAATTCCATCACGGTAATTGACAATGGCCGTGGAATTCCGGTAGGAATTAATCACAAAGCAGGAAAACCGGCAGTGGAAGTGGTTTTTACCGTTCTCCATGCAGGTGGAAAATTTGGCGGTGGAGGATATAAAGTTTCCGGAGGACTTCACGGGGTTGGTGCATCTGTCGTTAATGCATTATCAAATTGGCTTGAAGTACAGATTTATAAAGATGGAAAAATCTATCAGCAAAGATATGAAAAAGGAAATACAATGTATCCGCTAAAAGAAGTGGGTACAACGGATAAAAGAGGTACAAAGGTAACTTTTCTTCCGGATGAGACAATTTTTACTGAAACAACAGAATTCAGTTTTAGTATATTGAAACACCGGCTAAGAGAGATGGCATTTTTGACAAAGGGTGTAAAGATCATACTTACAGATTTAAGAGAAGAAGAAAAGACAGAAGTTTATCACTATGAGGGCGGTATCAAGGAGTATGTTGAATATTTGAACCGCAATAAGGATCCTCTGTATGAAGAAATCATTTACTGTGAGGGACAAAAGGGAAATGTAAATGTGGAAGTCGCATTTCAGCATAATTCGGAATACAATGAGGGATGCTACAGTTTTGTTAATAATATAACGACTCCGGAAGGTGGAACACACCTTGCGGGATTTAAGAATGCACTCACAAAAACATTTAATGATTATGCCAGAAATCAGAAAATACTAAAAGATAGTGAACCAAATCTTACGGGGGAAGATATTCGAGAGGGACTCACAGCGATTATCAGTATCAAAATCCCGGAACCTCAATTCGAGGGACAGACAAAACAAAAATTAGGAAACAGCGAGGCCAGAGGCGCAGTAGATGGAGTTGTCAGTGAGCAATTGACTTATTTTCTTGAGCAGAATCCGGTTGTGGCAAAACAAATCTGTGAAAAATCTCTGTTGGCACAGAGAGCCAGAGAAGCGGCCCGCAAAGCGCGTGATCTAACGCGTCGAAAAAATGTTTTAGAGGGTGGAGGACTTCCGGGTAAACTGGCAGACTGCAGTGATAAAGATCCTTCAAAATGCGAAATCTATATCGTTGAGGGAGATTCGGCCGGTGGAAGTGCTAAGACGGCAAGAGACCGTGCGACACAGGCAATCCTTCCGCTCCGCGGAAAAATATTAAATGTTGAAAAAGCCCGTTTGGATAAAATTCTGGTAAATAATGAAATCCGCACTATGATTACCGCTTTTGGAACAGGTATCCACGATGATTTTGATATTTCCAAGTTGCGGTATCACAAAATTATCATTATGACAGATGCCGATGTAGATGGAGCGCACATTGCCACACTTCTATTGACATTTTTGTATCGATTTATGCCGGAGCTCATCCGCCAGGGATACGTGTATTTAGCACAGCCTCCTCTCTATAAGATCGATAAAAATAAAAAGACGTATTATGCCTACAGTGATGAAGAGCTGAATCAGACTTTGGAAAAAATCGGTCGGGACGGCAATAATAGTATTCAGCGATATAAAGGTCTGGGTGAGATGGATGCCGAACAGCTGTGGGATACCACAATGGATCCGGAAAAAAGAATTTTACTCAAAGTTACAATGAATGAAGAAGAATCCTCAGAGATTGACATTACATTTAACACTCTCATGGGTGATAAAGTTGAACCACGTCGTGAATTTATTGAGGCAAACGCTAAATATGTGAGAAATTTGGATATATAATTTTGTGAGCATAGCTGCTCCGACTTGGAGGTAAAACATGGATCAAAATATTTTTGATAAAGATAATTCCAATTATGATGTCATTCAACCGGTGGATCTGAAAAAGACAATGGAGACATCTTATATTGATTATGCGATGTCAGTTATCGCATCCCGTGCGCTGCCGGATGTGAGAGATGGATTGAAGCCGGTTCAGAGACGCATTCTCTATGCCATGATTGAATTGAATAATGGTCCGGACAAGCCACATAGAAAATGTGCCCGTATCGTCGGTGATACAATGGGTAAATATCATCCGCACGGTGACAGTTCTATTTATGGGGCGCTTGTAAATTTGGCACAGGAGTGGTCGACCCGCTATCCGCTTGTCGATGGGCATGGAAATTTAGGTTCTGTTGATGGTGATGGTGCAGCTGCGATGCGTTATACAGAGGCGCGTTTGAGTAAGATATCAATGGAAATGCTCTCGGATATCAACAAAGACACCGTAGATTTTATGCCAAACTTTGATGAGACAGAGAAAGAACCTACGGTTCTTCCTTCCCGTTTTCCTAATCTTTTAGTCAATGGTACATCCGGAATTGCCGTTGGAATGGCAACCAATATACCACCTCACAATTTAACAGAGGTCATCAATGGTGTGGTAAAAATCATTGATAATCAGGTTGAAGAAGATAGAGAAACCTCTTTGGATGAAGTGATGGAAATTATACAGGGACCGGATTTTCCAACTGGTGCTACCATTCTGGGACGTCGGGGCATTGATGAGGCGTATCGCACCGGACACGGAAAAATTCGCGTTCGGGCAGTGACCGATATTGAACCGATGGCAAATGGAAAAAACCGCATCATTGTGACAGAACTTCCATTTATGGTAAATAAGGCAAGATTGATTGAGAAGATTGCTGAATTACATAAAGATAAACGTGTGGATGGAATCACAGATTTAAGAGATGAATCCAGTCGTGAGGGAATGCGTATTGTGATAGAACTCCGCAAAGATGTCAATGCCAATGTAATTTTGAATCAGCTATTTAAACACACCCAATTGCAGGATACTTTTGGTGTCAATATGCTTGCTCTTGTCAATAATGAGCCGGTTGTCATGAATCTTCTGCAGATGCTCCAGTACTATCTGAGACATCAGGAAGAGGTTGTGACAAGACGTACCAAATACGATCTCAATAAAGCAGAAGAACGCGCTCATATTTTACAGGGATTATTGATTGCTCTGGATAATATTGATGAAGTGATAAAGATCATTCGCGGTTCAGAAAATACGGCAACAGCCAAAGAACGCCTGATTGAACGATTTGGTCTGGACGATGTTCAGGCTCAGGCAATCGTTGATATGAGACTTCGCGCACTCACCGGTTTGGAGCGCGAAAAATTAGAGACAGAATATGCAGAGCTTCAGAAAAAAATTGCGGAATATAAGGCAATTTTAGCAGACCGAAAATTATTACTGGGAGTCATTAAGACTGAAATTACAGCCATAAGGGATAAATATGGGGATGAGAGAAGAACCCAGATCGGATTTGATGAATTTGACATTTCCATGGAAGATATGATTCCTGTAGAAAATACAGTTATTGCCATGACACGTCTGGGATATATTAAGAGAATGACCATTGATAATTTCCGCAATCAGCACCGTGGCGGAAAAGGAATCAAGGGAATGCAGACGATTGAAGATGACACGATCGAGAGAATGTTTATGGCGACAACGCATCACTATCTCATGTTTTTTACCAATATGGGACGTGTGTACCGCATGAAGGCATACGAAATTCCAGAGGCAAGCAGAACTTCCAGAGGAACTGCTATCGTGAACTTACTTCAATTGATGCCGGATGAAAAAATATCTGCTGTCATACCGATTAAAGAATATAATGATGAAGAATATCTTATTATGGCAAACCGAAGTGGTATTATAAAAAAGACAGCGATTAAGGAATATGCCAATATACGGAGTAATGGTCTTTTAGCAATTTCTCTTCGAGACGGGGATGAACTGATTGAAGTAAAAGTAACCAATGGAAAAGATGATATTTTGTTGGTGACAAAAAAGGGATTGTGCATTCGATTTAAGGAAATGGATGTCCGCACTACCGGGCGCACTTCCATTGGTGTCAGAGGTATGAATCTGTCATCGGATGATGAAGTTGTTGCTATGCAGACAAGTTCTCAGGGACAGAATATTCTTCTTGTCTCCGAGTTTGGTATGGGTAAGCGTACAGACATTGATGAATTTACCACACAACACCGGGGTGGAAAAGGTGTGAAATGTTATAAGATTACAGAGAGGACAGGAAATGTTGTCGGTGCGAAGATCGTCGAAGAAGGCACGGAAATACTCCTCATTACCAATGAGGGAATCATTATCCGAATTGGTGTCGATGATATCTCCAAGCTTGGCCGTGTGACCTCCGGTGTAAAACTCATGAACCTCGACCACGAGAAGAAAATTAAGATTGCGGGAATTTCCCGTGTGCAGGAGAATGAGGAAGAAGAGACGGAGAACGAAAGTGAGGGTCAGGAGGATGAAGAATAGTGGATTATGTCCAAAATGTAACAGTAAAGAGAGGTTGCAAAATGAGAACAATTCACACAGATGAAATCATACAAAATATAAAAGAGATGTGTATGCAGGTTAATATCCGTTTGTCCGATGATGTGAAAAATGCCCTTCTCTCCTCACAAAAAAAAGAGGAATCGGATATCGGCAGACAGATTCTGAGCCAATTAGAACAGAATATGGACATTGCAAAGAAAACCCAAATTCCCATTTGTCAGGATACGGGAATGACCGTTGTTTTTCTAAAAATCGGGCAGGATTTACATATCGAGGGAAAAAATCTTGAAGATGCAGTCAACGAGGGAATCCGTCAAGGATATGACGAGGGATATCTTCGCAAATCAGTTGTCATGGATCCTCTTCTGCGCGAGAATACAAAGGACAACACACCCGGTATCATTCACTATGAGATTGTCTCTGGGGACAATCTGGAGATTACGGTCGCGCCTAAGGGATTTGGCAGTGAAAATATGAGCCGGATTTTTATGCTCAAACCGGCAGATGGCATTGAGGGTGTCAAAAAAGTAATTATTGAGACGGTAGAGGCAGCAGGTCCGAATGCCTGTCCTCCAATGGTCATTGGAGTCGGCATCGGTGGAACTTTTGAAAAATGTGCCCTTCTCGCAAAAAAGGCATTGGCGAGAGATTTAAATTCGTATTCTCCTCTGCCACATATTAAAGAGTTAGAAGAGGAGATGTTGGAAAAGATAAATGAACTCGGTATCGGACCCGGTGGACTCGGTGGTCGTGTGACAGCGATTGGTCTGAATATAGAAACATATCCCACACATATCGCCGGACTTCCGGTTGCCGTCAATATTTGCTGTCACGTCAACCGGCATATCAGAAGAGTTTTGTGATGTGCAATGCAAATGGGGGAAAAAATGGAAAAGAGAATCGAAACACCTTTGACAAAAGAAAAAGTAGAAGAATTAAGAGCCGGGGATTATATTTATCTTACCGGAACAATTTATACAGCAAGAGATGCTGCACATAAGCGGATGATAGAGGAATTGTCTGAGGGAAAAAAACTTCCTTTTGATGTGGAAGATCAGATTGTTTACTATCTTGGTCCCACACCCAATCGTGAGGGACAGGTCATTGGTTCTGCCGGACCGACGACCAGCAGTCGAATGGATAAATATGCCCCCACTCTTTTGGATAAAGGACTGACCGGTATGATTGGAAAAGGAAAGCGAAATGGGGATGTCATAAATTCCATGAAAAAAAATACAGCCGTTTACTTTGCTGCTGTTGGCGGAGCCGGAGCTCTTCTGTCCCAGTGTATCAAAAAAAGCGAAGTGATTGCGTATGACGATTTGGGAACAGAGGCAATCCGCAAATTATATGTGGAGGATCTGCCGGTAATCACTGTCATTGATTGCAAGGGAAACAATTTATACGAGACAGCACCACAGGAATATAAGATTTTGAATTAAGATGAATTTTTGATTTGACAAAACAATGATAGTTTGCTATACTGATGATTGCACTGGTTGATTAAGTGCAAAATTGAATATTGATTTGATATTCAGCTGGAGAAGTACTCAAGTGGCTGAAGAGGCGCCCCTGCTAAGGGTGTAGGTCGTTCGCGCGGCGCGAGGGTTCAAA
>ONNE01000215.1 GCA_900319095.1 uncultured Eubacteriales bacterium
CGAACAAAATATATCTTACCCATCTTTCTCTCCTTATTTATTTTCTGTCTTTGTCAAATGCTCTTCCACAGTGCAGACAATCACCGTTGCATTCGTCCTCGCATTCCTCTCCATTTCCTTTTTCATGAGCCGCATAGACGAGCATTGAAATGCACACACAAACAAGCACTGCCACAAGAATAAAACCAATGATCTTACCCATTATCTGAACCCTCCTGTTGTTTTAATTCCGGACTGATCTCATACAAAAACCTCGACGGTTCCACAGACTTATTAAACCTCTCTCTGACAAAAGACAGATGCAGATGACGTTTTGCCCGTGTCATCGCAACGTATAGCATACGCCTCTCTTCTTCCATCTCACCGGTTCGAAACGCCTTTCGATATGGACTGACACCCTCATTGACGGTGGGAATGAATACCACATCAAATTCCAGCCCCTTCGCACCGTGCATGGTCATCAGACCCACACCTTCTCTTACCTCTTTCGTTCGCTGTTCCCGTCGCATCTGCTCCAGTGTCTCTCCATAACCCTCAACAAATGCGAGCCACTCCGGTATGGAAGCATAGTCTCTTGCTGTCTCCTGGATTTCATCCAAAACCTCGATCCAATCCTCTACATTGACATTTCTGTCTTTTGCATATTCATCCAAAAAATCATCATATCCAATCCCTTTTCTTATATAATGAATTGCTGAGTACGGTGTCAGTGTTCCAATTGTCCTGAGCTCATTTTGAAAATCATCCAGACGCTCGATCATCCAAAATTGTTTCTTTTCCAAATAATATTTTTTTACTTCCGAAAAATCTACTTCCGGTGTATCGAGTGCCGCCCGGCTGATATACCGCACCGGGCGATTGCAGATTTTTAAAAATTTATCACGACTGACATCTCCCATACCAAGCGCAAGATAGCACAAAAGATCTTTTGCCTGCCACGTCTGAAAGAGATTGTTCAGAGACTCCTTCATATAAAAGGGGATGCCATGTTCCATCAGCTTTCCTGCCAGAGTTCTCATCTGCATATTGGTGCGAAACAAAACTGCCATATCCTCATATGCAATTCCCTCATCCTGATATCTCTTTATCTGTTTTAATATCTTTTCTGCCTCCGTAGACAGATTCCTGCATCGGCTGATATGTACCCCTTCGTGTCGTCCTCTGTGCGAGGTCAGTTTTTTTTGATATCTCTTTTTATTGTGTGAGATCAGCTTGCCGGCGGCAATCAGGATCTGAGAAGAGCTTCGATAGTTCACGCCCAATGTCAATTTAACCGCATTGGGATATTGCCTCGGAAATGACAGCATAATATCCGGCCTTGATCCACGAAATCCATAGATTGACTGGTCGTCATCCCCCACGATAAACAGATTGTTCTCCGGCTCTGCCATCATGCGGATCGTCTCGTACTGCAGCCGGTTGATATCCTGAAACTCATCGATCAGGATAAAGGAAAACTCCCTCTGCCAACGGGCAAGAATGTCCTTCCTCGCCAGAAACAACTGATAGGTATACACTACCATATCATCAAAGTCCAGTGCCCGATGTCTGTGAAGACGACTCTGATATCCTTGGTACAGATCGCGAAAAATCTGCTCCGGACAATTGGTCGAATAGTAGCATTCGATATCCAAACCCTCACATTTGATCTTACTGATTTCTTTTTCTATATCCTCGATAAACTCTTTGCGATCTTCAACATCGTAGTGTATCTCTGTCATCGCCTCATCCAGAAAACGATATTTAAGCGACTCAGTGACAATATCTTTCGCCTCATAGTGATATGCCACTTTTAGAATATGAAAGAATATGGAATGAAAGGTACCAAAGCGAACCGGCAGCCGCCTTCCCCCCATCAGAGCCTCAAAGCGCTCACGCATCGTGACGGCTGCCGCTCTTGAAAAGGTCACTACCAGAATTTTCTCCGGTTCCACCCCATATTCTTCCATCAGACATTTAATTCGATTGGTGATGACAAATGTTTTGCCGGCTCCCGGTCCCGCAAGACACATACACGGTCCCTCAAAATGATGAATCGCCCGGCTCTGTACTTCATTTACTTCATGATTCATATGGTTTTCTATTCCTGTGCTGCCTTCAATAACTCAATCCCTTTTTGAATCCTTTTTATCGATTCCTCTTTGCCCAGAATCTCCATGATCTCATAGGCACCTCCCGGAGTCATCTGCTTGCCCGACACCGCTGTTCTCAGCGGCCAGAGTGCCTGACCGTTTTTGCATCCTTTTTTCTCCACATATGCCTTTGCGACAGCCTCAATCCCCGGTATCGTATAATCATCCAATGCCTCTAATTCCGGCAGGAGTTCTTCCAGCGCCTCCCGTGAATTTTCCGTATTCGTCTTCATCTTTTTATGCGTATACATAGCCACATCATATTCCGGCAGCTCCTCAAAGAAATCAATTTTCTCTGCGATATCCGGAAATACCTCAATGCGCGTCTTGACCAGATCCGCTATTTTCTTAAGATCCAGTTCTTTGTGAATCACCTTTTGAATCTCCGGCAGTGCATACTCATAGTACCGCTCCGGATCCATCGCCTTGATATATTCACCATTCATCCATTTCAATTTCACCAGATCAAAAACCGCCGGTGACTTGTTAATTCTCTTATAGTCAAAAACTTCGATGAGCTCCTTCAAATCATAGATCTCTCTGTCCTCTGCCGGGCTCCAGCCGAGCAAAGCGACATAATTGACAACAGCTTCCGGAACAAAACCAAGGTTCATCAGATCCTCAAACGACGACGCTCCGTGTCTCTTTGACAATTTTTTGTGATTCTCATCGGTGATTGTCGGGCAGTGTACATAGACCGGCACTTCCCAGCCAAATGCCTCATAGAGACGATTGTATTTAGGAGCCGATGACAAATACTCATTTCCCCTCACGACATGTGTGATTCCCATCAGATGATCATCTACCACATTGGCAAAGTTATACGTAGGAAAACCATCCGACTTGATCAGAATCATATCATCCAGCTCCGCATTGGGTGCCGTGATCCTTCCATAAATCACATCGTCAAATGTCGTCTCGCCCTGTGTCGGATTGTTCTGACGTATCACATAGGGAACCTTATCAGCTAATTTTTTTTCCACTTCTTCTTTGGACAAAGAGAGACAATGCTTATCATATTTCGCTGCTTCTTCCCCTTTTGCCTCTGCCTCGTCGTGTAGCTTTTGCAGTCGTTCTTTTGAACAAAAGCAATAATATGCCTCTCCTTTTTCTACTAATTGTTTGGCATAATCCAGATACATCCCCGATCTCATGCGTTCACTCTGAACGTATGGTCCATAACCGCCATCTTTATCCGGTCCCTCATCATGTTCCAGCCCGGTCTCTCTCATTGTCTTGTAAATAAGCTCCAGCGCTCCCTCTACAAAGCGCTCCTGATCGGTATCCTCAATCCGCAGGAGAAAGTCTCCTCCCTCATGCTTTGCGATGAGATACGCATACAGTGCTGTTCTTAAATTTCCAACATGCATTTTGCCGGTTGGACTCGGTGCAAATCTTGTTCGTACTTTCTTAGCCATTTACTCTCTTACCTCTCTATGTTTTCTCTCTTGCGCATGATTGCGCGCCCTATCTGTCACACGTGATCAAGATAGGCTTTCAGACAAATAACGGAACCCTCTATTCCACACAGATCGCTCCGAATCGCCAGATCATAATTCAACACATTGTCCCAGCACTCCCCTGTGTGGTATTTGTAATAATTGGCACGGCTCTTATCTTTCTTTATCACAATCTCTGCCGCTTTGTTTTTGGGAACGGAATCCACCTCAATCGATCTCTGGATCCGAAAATCCGGTGATGCACTGATAAAAAGATTTACGACATCCTGTCGGTCTTTCAAAATATAGTCCGCACATCGTCCCACGATCACACACGGCCCCTCTTCTGCCACTTTCCGGATGACATTCGACTGTGCGAGAAAAATCCGGTCATCGAGAGACAGTCCGGAGAAACCGACATCCACACTGGAATATACATTCATTCCCATGGCAATGGAATACAAAAGACTATTCGTTACCTTCTCTTCTGCTCTCTCAAATGCCGCTTCCGCAAATCCCGTCTCCTTTGCCGCTCTCGATATAATTTCATTGTCATAAAACGGAATATCATATGCCTGCGCCAGCTTGCGTCCGATCTCACGGCCGCCGCTTCCATACTGTCTTGTTATTGTAATCACTTTGTTCATGGTAATCCCCGCCTTTCTTTCCTTTTTCCCCATAATCACTACTTATATTTTACCATTTCTCACATCAACTTCAACCCAAAAATTTGTCCACACCATCGGCCATTCCCTTGACCATTTTCTTCTGATAGGACGCAGTCGCCATTTTGCGGTCCTCCGATGCATTGCTCATAAAGCCCATCTCGACAATCGTGACCGGAACCTTGCACCAATTGATTCCCGTCATGCTGTTCGTGTACATGACTCCGCGATTCTTGGCACCGGTCGCCTTACAAAATGCCTGCAGCATCTTCTTTGAAAACTGCTGGCTCTTCTTTCGGACACTCTTGGTCAGATATGGATTGTTATTTGCCGGGGCGATCGTCAGAGCTCCCTTCACACTGGAACTCTCGGAAGAGTTGGCATGGATCCGGATAAAGGCATCCGCCTTGTTTTTGTTGGCGATTTTGGCACGCTCAACGTTCGAAATCTTAACATTGTTCTTTGTCCTTACCATGACCACTTTATAACCTCTGGACTCCAGTTCTTTTTTTAATTTTTTGGCAACTGTAAGCGCCAGCTTATATTCCGGAATATGGGTCGCACATCCGGTCGTCCCTCCGGTTACTTTTGCCTTTTTCTTTGAGGAACCCGGTCCAATCGGCTCCGTGGCACTCATCGCATGCGTCTGATGGCCGGCATCAATGACAACAACCTTTTTGTCCTCTTCCTCCTCTTCTTCCTCTTCTCCACTCTCCGTCTCCGAGGAAGAAGCATCGGTCTGACTGTCGGTCGTCTCTGCAAAGACAGCCACCGGTCTCTCATAAACCACCAGTGAAAGTATCAGTAAAACTGCAAAAAAAATCCCCATCATTCGTCTCATGACATATCCTCCGTTCAAATGCGATTTTTCGCACTTTTTTTGTTATTTTTCTTTGGTACTTATCATTTTAATATACATGAATATTAAAATCAAGGTTGACATTCCTAACTTTTTTTGGTATTATGTTACTTGCTGATTGATATTTCATCAAAATCAGTTTGATGCGGAGTTGCTGGAATTGGCAGACAGGCATGACTAAGGATCATGTGCTCAAAAGGCGTGTGGGTTCAAGTCCCATACTCCGCATAAAAGCCATCGGATTTAGTCCGGTGGCTTTTTTTATTCTCTCTCAATCTCCGATCACTGTCTGATTTCCATCGCTATTTTTTCTGCAATGCGCCTCATTGGTTCCTTTTCGAGTTTTTTCACGCGCCTGTCATAGGTGAGTATTCCATTGATTTCCTCCTCTACATCGGAGAGCTGTGTATAAATACTTCCGCACAATCCCTGCGGGATCGCTGGAACAATCTCTGAGAGATAGAGCTTCTCTACTCTGTTTGTGAATTTTTCCAGCGATTTCATTTTTCCGTATCCGTATTCCTTTTTTGAATGGGCACGGTGCCCCTTTACTCCATAAGAATATCCGCCAAATTCGGTGACGATCACCGGCCGGTCAGACCGCCTGAAGTGATATCTCCGGTTATAGACATGGACGCTCGTGACATCTCCCGCCCCCTGATCGAACCAGCCGGATGCAGCGTCGATGATACGGTCCGGATCCAGCTGTCTGAGTTTTTCACAAACCGATACGGAATCAAACTGTCCCCACCCCTCATTAAAAATCGTCCAATATAAAATGCAGGGAAATGAGCCAAGCTGCTCCACGGTTTCCTCCATCCGTCTCAAAAATGTCTTTCTGTGAACCGGATCTTTGTGAAGCTGACGGTCATTCCTCCTCGCAAATCCCACATTTGGCAGCACCGTATCCCGCAGAAATGAGTAATCTCCATTGTTTACCATATCCTGAAAAACAATCATGCCGATCCGGTCGCACTGGGCATAAAAAAGATCCGGTTCAATGCGGATATGTTTGCGAAGCGTATTGAAACCAAGTTCCCTGGCACTTCGAATATCATCCCCATAAACCGACGGATCTGCCGGTGTGCACAGGCCATCACTGTAATACCCCTGATCTAAAAGTCCGTGAAAAAAATACGGCTTTCCATTCAGCAGGATTCTCGGAACACCATCCTCTCCCATCCCACACTCAATCTTTCGCAGAGCAAAATAAGAGGATAACTCGTCACCTCCGGTCAAAGTCAGATGAAATTCATAAAGATAGGGGTCTTCCGGTGTCCAGAGGCGTATGGCAGACGATGGCAGACGCACGATCCCCTTCCCCTCGTTGAGAGAAAAGCACTGATCCCCCAATGGTGTTTTCACCCGGATTTCTCCGAAGTGAGAGGAATCTTTGGTATCAATATATGCCTGCCTAAGATCGGTTCTGATCTGAATCGTGTGTACATATTCCTCTTTCACGCTCTCGATCCAGACCGGCTGCCACAGACCGGAAAAGGGCGTATACCACATTCCCCCCGGACGAACGGTCTGTTTTCCATATGGCTCCGCCTGATTTTTCAGATTATCTGTTATTACTATTTTTAGGACAAAAAAAACGTTTGCATCGGTTATATCAACGTCAAAATGTCCATATCCGCCATCATGCACTGCAAAAAGCCGGTCATCCACATAAACCCGGGCATGCTGATCCGCACCGTCAATGTGCAGAAGCAGGCGATCCTCACGAAATCCCTCCGGAATCTCTACCTCTCTCTCATAGACCAGCTCGGCACCCTCAAAAAAATGCCGGTTAATCCCGGATAGCCTCGACTCCGGAACAAAAGGCACCCGGATGCGATCGATTTTTTGTTCCACTTGTTCCCCGTTTTGCCGAACGCTAAACTTCCACCATCCACACAAATTCAGGAAGGAGTCTCTTTTTAACAGCGGTCTGGGATGTTCCTCCCACGGAATCTTCTCCCGATTCGCGACCAGCTTTTCTCCTTTTTTTGTATACATATCAGTAGGCGTTTGCGAAACGCCACAAGCCGCATAATTACGGCATTTTTTTGTTACTAAAATCAAAAATCTCCTCACGGTTTGTGGTATAA
>ONNE01000011.1 GCA_900319095.1 uncultured Eubacteriales bacterium
GGTTCTGATCGGTGAGACTCTGATGAGGAGTCCGGACAAAAAGGCAATGTTAGATGAATTGAGAGGAACGGACAGAAAGGAGTAAAAAGATGTCGAATGGAAGATTTGGTGTTCATGGGGGACAATATATCCCGGAGACTTTGATGAATGCCGTGATAGAGTTGGAGAAGGCATATGAATTCTACAAAAAGGATGAGTCCTTTCAAAAGGAATTTCAGGATTTATTATATAATTATGTGGGACGGCCATCCAGACTGTACTTTGCAAAGCATATGACAGAGGATCTGGGAGGAGCCAGAATATATTTAAAACGTGAGGATCTGAATCACACCGGATCCCACAAATTGAATAATGCTCTGGGGCAGGCCCTTCTTGCCAAAAAGATGGGAAAGACAAGGATTATCGCAGAGACCGGAGCCGGGCAGCACGGAGTGGCAACGGCCACGGTCGCCGCGCTCCTGGGCATGGAATGTGAGATTTTTATGGGAAAAGTCGATACGGATCGACAGGCCCTCAACGTATACCGGATGGAGTTATTGGGAGCTAAAGTGCATCCGGTGGAAAGTGGCACGCAGACACTCAAAGATGCGGTCAATGAGACGATGAGGGAGTGGACGCGACGGATTGATGATACCCACTACGTGATCGGATCAGTGATGGGCCCTCATCCGTTTCCGATGATGGTCAGAGACTTTCAGAGTGTGATTGGCAGAGAGATCAAAGAGCAGATGATGGAGGCTGAGGGAAGACTTCCGGATGTCGTGATGGCTTGTGTTGGCGGTGGAAGTAATGCGATGGGAGCGTTTTATGAGTTTATTCCGGACAAGGAAGTTCGTCTGATTGGATGTGAGGCGGCCGGCAGAGGAGTCAATACAGCAAAGACCGCGGCTACGATCGCGACCGGAAAAACCGGAATCTTCCATGGGATGAAATCCTATTTTTGTCAGGATGAATATGGACAGATCGCACCGGTGTATTCCATCTCGGCAGGACTGGATTATCCGGGAATCGGACCGGAACACGCCAATCTGTATGACACCGGGCGTGCTGAGTATGTGCCGGTCACTGACGATGAGGCCGTGGATGCCTTTGAATATCTCTCAAGGATTGAGGGGATCATACCGGCAATTGAGAGCTCACACGCACTGGCCTATGCGAGAAAACTGGCACCGACGATGGAAAAAGATAAGATTCTTGTTGTCAATGTGTCCGGAAGAGGCGACAAGGATGTGGCGGCGATTGCAAGATACAGGGGGATTGATATTCATGAGTAAAATAGCAGATGCATTTCAAAATAAAAAAGCTTTTATACCGTTTGTAACGGCAGGGGATCCGACGCTGGATGTGACAAAGGAGATCCTGTTTGCTATGCAGGAGGCAGGGGCGGATCTGATCGAGATTGGAATTCCATTTTCGGATCCGGTCGCAGAGGGACCGGTGATTCAGGAGGCGGATGACCGGGCACTGGCATCCGGGACGACAACGGATAAAATCTTTGAACTGTTAAACGGGATCAAAGAACAGATTCACATCCCAATGGTTTTCATGACATATTTTAATCCGATCTATGCCTACGGAGTGGAGAAATTTGTAAAAAACGCAAAGGAATGTGGAATCTGTGGCATGATCGTTCCGGATCTTCCGTTTGAGGAGAGAGAAGAGATCAGAGGGATTCTCAATGCGAACAGGTTGGAGCTGATTTCGATGATTGCTCCGACTTCTGCTGAGAGGGTAAAGATGATTGCAAAAGAGGCACAGGGCTTTGTCTACTGTGTGAGTTCTCTTGGTGTCACCGGTGTGCGAACGAAAATCAGTACGGGTATTTCTGCGCTGATCAAACAGGTAAAGGAAGTCACGGATATTCCCTGTGCCATCGGATTTGGCATATCGACTCCGGAGCAGGCCACAGAGATGGCAAAGATTTCAGACGGGGCGATTGTCGGGAGTGCCATTGTGAAAATTGTGGCCCGCCACGGCGAAGACAGTGCATCGTATGTGCGGGACTATGTAAAAGAGATGAAGCAGGCAGTCTGCCGCGCATAAAAAAAGAATGGAGTTTTATATGAATTCAGATCAGGATTTAAAAAAAAGACTATTGCAAATCGATCACAAGGGTTATCCGGCATACAAACAGCTTAAGGGAATGTATCAATTCCCTTTGTTTGTGTTGGGAATCGATCATGTACAGGGGGATCCGTTTGCCTCACCGTCCAAGGTCAGTGTTCATGTACCGGGAAAAACTGCGGGATTCAAAAAAGATCTGTACGACACAAAGGAAAAGAAGACGGCTTTGGAAGATTATATTCTGCGAAGGTTTGCTGAGCAGTTAAGACGGGTTTCCTTTTTGGCAAAGGGATCAGGTAAATCGGGACTGATGTCGGTGTCAAAACCCGGTCAGGAAGTGATGGAGAGGACGGCCTGTGAGATCGACCGGGTAAAGGGCGATATCATAATCCGCATGGAAATCGGATTTCCGGCCAATGGAAGAACGGTAAACAGCAGGGAGCTTGAGAAGATCTTATTTCAGTTCCTCCCTGAATGTGCACAAAAGTCCCTGTATGCCAAAGCGCTGGATGAAAAAAGAGTTCAAAAAGTGATGGAACTTGCATCGGATCAGGCCTATATCAGGAAGCAGTTGGAAAAGAGGGACCTGGTGGCATTTGTGGCAAATGGTTCTATTTTGCCAAGGGAGTCGGGCGTGAGTGACGTTCCGATGAGAGATGCCGTCAAATTTCAATCGCCAAAAGAGATGGAGTGTGAATTTGAACTGCCATACTACGGAACCATCAAGGGGATGGCAGTCCGTCGGGGAATCACTCTGATTGTGGGCGGCGGGTATCATGGGAAATCCACACTTTTAAAGGCTCTTGAGAGAGGGGTCTACAATCATATCGCAGGGGATGGAAGAGAGTTTGTCATCACCGATTCGAGTGCTTTTAAGCTTCGGGCAGAGGACGGAAGAAGAGTAGAGAAGACCGATATATCCATGTTTATCAATCATCTTCCGAATGGCAAGGACACCGTGCATTTTTCAACGGAGGATGCCAGTGGTTCAACGTCCCAGGCCGCCAATGTGGTCGAGGCTTGGGAGTCGAAAAGCCGTGTGTTTTTGATGGATGAGGATACAAGTGCCACAAATTTTATGATTCGTGACGAATTGATGCAAAGAGTCGTTCACAGAGAGATGGAACCGATCACACCGTTTATTGAGAGAGTGAGGAGCCTGTATGAGGATTTTGGGATCTCTACCGTGCTGGTGGCAGGAAGTTCCGGCAGCTATTTTCAGATTGCCGATCAGATCATACAGATGAATCAATATATCCCGTATGAGATCACAGACTTTGCCAAGACAGAGGCAGAGTCCTTTGAGAAGATCATGGGGGATGCCACGCCAATGAAAAAGCCGGATTTTTTGAGAGTGCCAAAGGCAGATCATGCCTTTGCTTCGGACCGCCGGATCAAGGTCAAATCACTTGGCATGGAGGGAATCAGCATCAACAAAGAGACAATTGATCTCCGGTATTTGGAACAGCTGACCGATATGGATCAGGTGAATGCTCTGGCACAGCTGATGAAATATATGAGGACGGATCGGTTTGATGGGAAGGAGAGTCTTTCCGATATCGTGGAGAGCGTGATGACCCTGCTTGAGAATAAAGGGTGGTCAGCAATCTGTGGCAATTTGGTGCCGGGCAATCTGGCACGGCCGAGAAGCCAGGAAGTATTTGCCTGTGTGAATCGATGGAGAAGTCAGCATTTTCTGTGATATGAAAAAAAATCTTTTCAATTAGGTCTTTTCGTGATATACTTAGGGAAGAGTTTACTCAATGGTATTAAGGAGGAAATAAAATTGAAGAAACAATATACAGTCATTGCTTTGGCTTTGTCGGCAACTCTTGTGTTGACCGGATGTTCCTGGAGCGATATCAGGGCAAAATTTGTGGGACAGAATGGGACAGCATCATCCGTTACGGTGTCAGAGGATGGCAGTGTAGTGATTGAAGATTATGACGCGAACAAGGTCCTGACACTGGCAGACTACAAGGGAGTTGAAGTG
Source organism: uncultured Eubacteriales bacterium (assembly GCA_900319095.1). Lineage (GTDB taxonomy): Bacteria > Bacillota > Clostridia > Lachnospirales > Lachnospiraceae > Eubacterium_F. The sequence continues at coordinate 4,058 of ONNE01000011.1, forward strand.
GATGTCTCTGTGACCGATGAGGAAATTCAGGAAGAGATTGATAGTCTTTTGGATGCGAACAAAGAGACGGAAGAGATCAAAAAAGGAAAGGCCAAAAACGGATATGTAGTCAATATTGATTTTGTCGGCAAGATAGACGGCAAGGAATTTGACGGAGGTTCCGGAGAGGGTCAGAGCCTTACGCTGGGTGAAGGACAGTTTATTGAAGATTTGGAGAATGGTATCGTCGGCATGAAAGTCGGTGAGACCAAAGACATTGATGTGACATTCCCGGATCCATACGCAGCAAATCAGGAATTATCCGGCAAGGCAGCCGTATTTACCGTGACACTGAATTCCATGTCAAAGGAAAAGACTCCGGAATTCACAGATGCTTTTGTCAAAAAGAAAACATCTTATAAATCGATAAAAGAATACAAGTCCGCTACGAAAAAAGACCTGATCGAACAAAAGAAGTCCAATGCGGCAAGCACCGCTCTTCAGACAGTGATGGACAATTCGACCGTGAATGAGATGCCGGAATCTCTCAAAGAGGCACAGAAAAAGCAGATGGATCATTATTATCGCTATTCGATCACGTCTTATTATGGAGAAGATGCTGACTTTGACACGATCCTTGGCGGAATGGGAATGACGAAAGAGCAGTATGAGACCCAGCTGGACAGCAGTGCTGAGAGCAGTGCCAAGATTATTTTAGTTGTCGAGGCGATCGCAGACAAAGAAAATATCACGGTAGATGAGACCGAATTGCAGGAGTATCTGGATACGACGGTATCACAGGCAGGGGCCTCGATGGATGAGTACAAATCCCAGTATGAGACGTATTATGGAGAGGCCATTCCATTTGATTCGTTTACCAGAACATCCTTCTTGTATGATAAGGTATTAGAATTTATGCAGGATACACTTGTATTGAAGGGAGAATAAATTAGTGTACGAGTTTGATTCTGAATTACAAGAAAAAAACTATGAGCGTGAATTAAAATTATGTGAAGATTTGGGCGGCGATGTCTCCTTATATCGCCGTCTGGCATTTGATGTGCTCCAGCTGGAACAGATTCGTCTGGGACTGGAGCACAAAGTGGATGTCGAAAAATATTCAGATCCCGAATTGTCATGGATGGAGATGGAAGATGCCCGGCTCGGATTGGAGTCGGGAATTGATATGTCCAAATATGAGAAGGCGGGATTTTCTCATTTGCAGTGTCATGAGATTCGTCTGGGACTGCAGGCAGGAGTCGATGTCTCCTGCTATGATGATGAGAAGTATTTCTCTCTGCAGATGCAGGAAATAAGAAAAGGTCTGGTCAAGGGAATTGATGTCTCTGTGTATGCGAATCCGGATTTTGACTGGATGCAGATGAAAGAGATTCGCATCGGTCTGGAGAGAGGACTGGATGTCTCCCAATATGCAAGTCTTGAGTACAAATACTCGGTCATGCGTGCCATCAGAGAGGCTTTGGAACAGCACAGGGATATTGTAGACTATGCCAAGAAGGGATATTCGGGCAAGGCTCTCCACGAATTAAACCGTGGATTGAATGCAGGGAATGACTTGAGTTCTTTTTTGGAAAAGGGATATCAGGCGGAGCAGTTAGAACAGATCAACAATGCTTTCGAGGCGGGAGTGAATCTTCTTCCGTATCTGTCAGAGGAATTTCATGGAGCGCAGCTTCAGGAGATGTTAAAGGGATTAAAAAAGAATCTGGATATTTCCCGTTATGCCAAAAAGTGTTATAACTGGTTTCAGATGAGGGAGCTTCGTTTTGGTCTGGAAGATAAGATTGATGTGACCCCTTATGAGAACCCGGATTTTTCTGCCCAGCAGATGGCTGAGATCCGCAAGGGAATCATTGAGGGATTGGATGTTTCGGAATATGCCAAAATTTATTATGATCCGGAGCAGATGGCTGAGATCCGCAGTGAACTGGGGACAAAGAGTTCTGAGGTGGACAGTGATCTGAAGAACATGATTGTTGGAATGAACATGGAACAGGATTCTGATGAATATATAGAGGATGAGAGTGATTCGGATGAAGATAAGCCGGTAGTGGAGATTCACACCAGAGAGGATGAAGAGCTGCTTGACTCCTGTGTGACGGTTGCCGATGATAAGATGTCAGTTACGCTGTGTCTGGCACCGGTACAGGGGATTTATCAAAATCTCAAAGTGCCGGATATCATGCGTGTCCTCAAACACCACGATATCAAGCAGGGAATCTTGAGAGACAAAATCTTTCAGATGCTGAATAATAAGGACTATGAATCGGAAATCGTTGTGGCAGAGGCCAAACAGCCGGTTCAGGGACAGGATGGAAGATTTCGCTATTTTTTCCGCAAGCATGGGCGAAAAAAACCGAAGCTGCGTGAGGACGGATCGGTTGACTATAAGGACATGGATCTGTTTGAGGTGGTAA
>ONNE01000170.1 GCA_900319095.1 uncultured Eubacteriales bacterium
ATTGTGATGGTGACAAGAGAGGCTATTTTTGGAATCGAGATTAAGAGTGATGCAGATACCTATGCCAGACTTCCCCGACAGATTAAGGATTACGACCGGTATTTTGATTACAATTATGTAGTGGTGGGCTCCAGACACGCCTATCATATTCGAGAGCATATTCCGGAATACTGGGGCGTATTAAGTGCGGAGTACATGGTGCCGGGGGAGAGAGAAGTTGATTTTTATCCGATCAAGACACCGGATCTCTCACCAAAAGCGAAGTTAAAGACACAGTTGTCATTGCTGTGGCGAAGAGAAATTGCCCACATACAAAAGATCAATGGTCTGTATAAATATTCCGGCAAGAGCCGGGGATTCGTTGAGAAATATCTGATGGAGTCTGTGCCGGAAGAAACATTAAAACAGCAGATGATCGAAGTGCTGTTTGAGAGAGATTATTCCATTTTTGATGAAAAATAGGGAGCCTGCGTTCAATTGTCAAGCTGTTTGTTCTTGAGCCGTTTCCAGTTATAGAACCCATAGACATCATTGATAAAAAACATTGCAAAACAGAGTACCATGGGAAAATAGTTCCATTGTACCTTTGTCGCCAGAATCCAGAGGACAATCAGGACGAGATCATTGGCTGCATATGCCAGACCATAGTATTCACTCCGCAAAAGGACAAGGGAGGCAGCAAGAAAACTCGTTGCAATGGAGAGAGTTGAAAAGAACAGATTGGGTGTATTTAGCACTCGCAGGATCCAGCCAAAAACAAAGGTGGCAATCACCGTCAGGACACAGAGAATGCCCCATTCGGATACCTTTAAGTGGCGGATGCGAACTTCTCCTTTTGCGTATGGATTCTTAAACCATGTATAGACAGCTCCGGCTGCGATCGGTGCCGTCATAAACAGATAGGTAATCATTTCGCCCCAATATCGAAAATGAAAAGAGACAATGGCATAAAAAACAGAAAAAATTACCGAGCCGATCTGCCCGATGATATCTCCCTTAGCTACAAAAATCAGTGCCGATACGCCAATTAAAGACGCGGTCAAATTCAGATAATCATCACTGTGAAAAACATAAAAAGGGACGATAATAACACATACAGAGATGCCCCATAAAAGCTTCTCATACCAACGCAGTCTGTTTAGTGCATGAACGAAATACATAGGACATCCTCCCCCCCTCATTTATGTTCCCAAGTCTAGCACATAAGAAGGGAAAAAGCAAGCCAAGAATGTTCTTGATTAACCAGCCATTCTCACATATAATAGACATAACAAAAGATAAAATATCATGATTGTAAAATGTGAATCATTGAAAGCATTCGGGAGATAGATTATGAATATGATTAGTTCGCAGATGGCATATGCGATTTCGTATCTGGAGATTAATATAATATCTGTTGTTTTGATAGCGATTGTAAAATATAAAACCAAGGGATTATCCAAAATGGTGGCTCAGAGAAACTTTGCCATGAGTATTCATGCGTTGATGTGGTTTTTTCTCTCAGATACTTTTTATGTGATGATGAAATGTGGAATTTTGCCATATAATAGAATTGCGGTTATGGTAACAAAAGAAATCTATTTCTTTTCCACAACGTTGATGTGTTTCTTCTGGTTTGTATATTTTGAGTATATACAGGATTTTCCATTTGTCAAAAGTATACGAAGAATCCGGATTGCATCCGTTCTTGTTTGGATCATGGGGCTTTTATTGATCGTCAACTGTTTTACAGGAATTCTTTTTTACGTTGATTCAAACAATGTATATTGCAGAGGACCTCTTTTTGCCCTGCAATATGTTCTCTCATATATTTATGTTGTGATAACGTGTATGCGAGCCTTGTTTGGAATCTTTCAAAAAGAAAAATATGCCATGAGAGGGACGCTGATCCTGCTTGCTATATTCCCCGTGGCACCTGCCCTTGCAGGAGTGATACAATTTATATATCCGCAACTGCCACTCGCCTGTGCGACCTTATCGCTGGCAACTCTGGTTTTGTACCTGAATTGGACGGACCAGATTATTTCGATTGATCCGCTCACGAAATTAAGCAATCGCAAACATCTCCTTTATAACTACGAGCAGTGGAGTCATTTAACAAATCAGAAAACGAATCTGTATTTACTTATGATCGATGCAGATAAATTTAAATCAATTAATGATACCTATGGTCATATTCAAGGAGACATGGCTCTGATAAGGATCGCTGATGCCATGAGAGAAGGCTGTAAGAATTATGATAAGAAAACAACTGCAGCCAGATATGGTGGAGATGAATTTGTGATTCTTGCATGGGCGGATGAATATGATCGCGTAGTCGAATTAAAAGATAAGATAAAACAAACCCTTTATGAATTAAACATAAAGGAAAAAGCACCTTATCCACTGTCGGTCAGTATTGGGATTGCAAAGTGTGAACAGGATCTTACATTCCTACGGCTGATAGAGAGGGCAGATGAAGAGTTGTATAGAGAAAAAGAAATGAAAAAATAAAAAAACAGGGGGATTTCATGGTTTTATATTTTTCAGCGACAGGTAATACAGAATTTATCGCCAAAGAGATTGCACGCAGGCTGGATGACGAGTGTCTGAACCTAATAGAGAGGATAAAAAAGGATGACCACACGGAGCTCTCGTCCGACAAACCATTCGTCATTTGCACCCCGGTCTATGTCTGCGAGTTGCCGAGATTTTTGCGCAAGTATCTGAATCAACAGGTGTTCCTGGGGAGCCGGGATATATACTTTATATTTACCAGTGGTGGGTATGCCGGCATATCCGGGCCAATGGCGAAAAAAATCGTGCGCAAAAAGAAAATGAATTATCTCGGGCACGCAGAATTTACGATGCCGAGAAATTATGTGGCAAGTGATATGTATGATATGCTGGGAGAGGAAGAAATCACGAATCGCATTCGCACGGCCTATGGGAAAATTCCGGAAGTCGTCAGCTGTATAAAAAACAGGCAGATGCTTAAGGCACGTCATGTGTTCTTCTTTGAGAAAGTGATAACCGTTCCCTTTAATCCGGTCTGGACCAAAATCAAGCAGCCGGCAAAAGACTTTTTTGCCAACGAATCCTGCATCGGCTGTGGAAAGTGTGTGTCGCTGTGCCCTCTCAATAACATAGAGCTAAAAGATAAAAAACCTGTGTGGAAAAATCCCTGTGCCCACTGTATGGCGTGCATCGGCAACTGCCCCGTCGAGGCAATTGAGTATGGCAATATCACACAAAAAAAAGAAAAATATAATTTTGCAAAATACAAAAAAGTGATTTCCAAAGAGGATCAGTCACATTCCGACAATTCCAAAACGTCGGACAGTGAGACGAGTTCGTCCTCTTGAAAACATTGATAGATCAGATTGTCCGGAAGGTAGTCGCGGTTTAGCAGAGCCATGCTGCAAGCGGACAGTGTGGAGTTGGCGATCTCCTCAAAATAGGCTAAAGCATCTTCTCTGCCGTACAGATTCATATCATCGGATTGCTGTTTCATATAATCGCGCTCGACCATGTACAGAATCATTGGGAGAAGGTCACTGCGCTGAATCAGAAGGCAGCGATTCTTTTGTTTCTTAACAAAAGCTTCCAGTGTAAAAAGTGCCTGAGAAACGGTTGCTTTTTTGTCCGGTTTTTCAAAGATACCGAGAGAAACCATAGCTTCCGTCAGGGCAGCAGGACAGCTTTCATTCGGAGAAAGATGATGCAATTTTTGGATTCCAATTTTTGCGCGCAGGATCCGTTCTCTCTGTAACCCCATGGACAAAAGATCCGACATACGCTTTTCGCTCATGGAAGGAACTCGTTTCTTCTCAGCAGAACGGGAGATAAAATCTGCGATATTGACTGAAAACAGCTCACGAATTAAATGAACGTTAGAATCTTCGGTATAGTAGGCAAGCTTTGTCAAATAAAGCAATTGATCCCTGAGTTCTGTGTCATTCTTCATATTCTTATATAAATAATTTCGAATTGACTCGCTCTCTGATTTTTTCGCAAAAGGATGTCGGTGTCTTGTGTGATAATCCGTCTCAGCAAGCTCCCGGTGGAGAAGTTCCAGTGCATCTTCTCTGGCAGAGCGAATGATCAAATTCTGGTATTTTTTCATATAACTGAGAGCCGTTCGGCTGTATCCCTTAAAATATGTGCCGTTCTCGATCATCCATTCCAAAAAATCTGCTGTGGGAAGATGTTTGTTCCGTTGAAACTGTGTCATCAATTCTGCGGTGGAGTGCGTCTGACTGATCGGGATTTCCGTCTCCAGACGGTTTTCAAAATCGATCAGGATAGACTGACATTCGTCATAGGATAAATGATTCTCAAGACCATAGAGAAGAACCGTCTCATGGTAGTCATTGACCTGAAAAGAGGGCTGCCAAAGACCCGTGGTGAGATATACACTGCATTCATCCGGAGAAAGCTGAAGGGAGAAGGCAAGCAAAAAAATCTGTTCACGTGAGGGAATGGCATAGCCGTCGATTCCAAACCAGCGCTTCATAGTCGGAATCGATGCCGGTAAAAGGGACGGATTCAATTTTTGATTCAGAATTTGCCAGGCAGTCTGGGGATTAGCAGCCCCCATTTTCTGAATGATAAATTTGTCAAATGTCTGAAAAGAAACCATTTCTTTTTTCATGCTCATTCTCCTTTTTAGTCATTTTATCCATCAGTGGATCATGGCATCCAGATCGGAATCGGAATCTTTTTTTGTGGCAGATCTGGAAACCGGTTTTGGCGTGGCAGTTGGCTTTATCCCCCGGCTCACTGTGAGAGTGACCGTACTCTTTGGCTTTAATTTAGCATCGGCCCCAGGTTTCTGTTTTATGACGGTGCCGGCTGCCTGGTCATCATAGCGGTAAACAACCTTTAGTTTGAAATAATATGGTTTTTTTGATAACTTACGTTTGGCACGTGAATATTTCAGCCCGGTTACATTTGGCAGAGAAAACGTTTTAACGGAAACGGATGTGGGAGACACAGATGCTGCCGTAAGAGAAACCGGGGACACGGACCGGGCGGGTGTGGATACCACAGAGTGTCTGTCATCGGAGATTGAACCGCCTGAGCTAATTCCGGTCTGAACTAATTCAGAGTTCGTATTCTCCGTCCGGTTCCTTTCCCGGAGAAAGACAGCGAGTATGCCCGTAACTCCCAAAAGAAAAAGCAATTTGGATGGTACAGGTGATTTCTTAAAAAAAAGAGCCTGTTTCAAATCTTCAATGTTTTGATACCGGGCCTTGGCGCGCACGGAAATCCCCTTCATGATCACTCTCTTTTGTCGGTTTGAGAGCTTTACCTGTGGCATGGAAGTAAGGGGGATAATATCATCGGAAAAAATTCGCTCAAGCGCCTCATCCGGAATCCTTGCAGTCAGGCAAAAATACATTGTGGCACAGAGGGCATAGACATCCGAATACACACCCTGCCTTCCTTTGTTCCGGTACTGTTCTTCCGGAGAAAACCCGCGCTTGAACACAATGGTCATAGTTTTTTCGGATTCATTGTTGGCCTCACGGACGGAACCAAAATCAATCAGAACCAGAGACTGTTCTTTTGTCAGCAGAATATTGTCCGGAGAGATATCCCGGTGAATCAGCCCCTCCTGATGAATCTTTGACAGGGCATCCAGAACAGGGCGAAAGAGAGAGAGCATCTGTTCTCCGGACATCGCTCCATTTTGGTTGACATATTCTTTCAGACTAATTCCGTCAATGTATTCCATCACGATATAGGCGGTATTGTTTCCATAAAAGAAATCCTGAACAGAGACAATACTGTCAATATCCTTAAACTGGGACAGAAGCCGGGCCTCATTTAGAAATTTATCCAAAGTCTTTGAGAAATCCCTTTCATCCTCGTCATCATATAGCAGAACCAAATTCCCGGTATCCTCAAAAATATTCCGGTGAACATGGCGCTTTGGGAAAAATTCCTTGATTGCCACCGTTTGTTCCAAAAGCGTATCAAATCCGTGATAAGTGATACCGAAACTGCCCTGCCCGATCACAGAGTGAATCCGGTAACGCTCATTCAGAATGGTGTTTTCCGGCAGATATTTGGTTTGAATCGTTTCTCTGTTCATATCTTTTCTCCAAGGCAATCATCCGATCCGAAACGTTCTGGAATATTTGCTGTATTGTTTTTTCTTTCCTTTTTTCCGATAAGTCCGTAGGCGAAGATAAATCTTTTTCCCCTGCGGATAACCGATTCGGAAAATTCCCTTCTTTTTTTTGATATTTGTCGTTTTAAGTTTTATTTTTCGAAATTTCTTTTTTGGCTTGCGATAATATATTTCAATATGCGTGCCCTGATACTTTTTCAAACGAATGGTGATCACAGACAGTGAGCGCCCGCGTTTTTTGACGCGGATAGAGACTTTGGGGCGTGCAAGCTGTGTACTTTTTTTTGAACCGGACGGAGTGGTGGTCCGGGTCGCAGAAACGGAGACCGGTGAATCCGTGGATTTCATGGACTCCGTAGTTTTTAGGGGTTCCGGGGAACTCCCCGAAGTGTCCGATGGCATCAGAGTCGGTGCGGGAGCATCCGTGGGGGCGATTGTCGTGGAATCCGATTCACCGGAAGCATCCTCGGTGGCAAAATTACTGGTGATACGTAGTGTATCAGCCTGTGAGAGATCCACTTCCGTATACGTGTTTATGGAAAATGTGACACTATCTCCGACCTCGACCGGATAGATATATCGGTAGAGAAGTGTATTGTTTTTGTCATAAAAGTCGCAATAAATCTCAAAATTTTTCTTGACCGGAATCGCTTGAGAAGCATATCCAATGCGAAATACATAGTAATTCTTGTCGGCATAGTACTCATGGTAGCGGTATAAAGAGGCGCTGGTTCCCAGGACGAACCGGTGGATGGACCAACTGGTCAGATAGGTGATCGGAATGACCTGTGTCTTTTTTTCAAAGTCAATGGAATAGCGATTTGGTTCCGAATAATTCTCAAAATTCAAGTCAAGGTAACTGATAAAAGAAGAAGAGTCATTGGGGCGTAACCCGTCCGCTCTCCCGCTTAGCGCAATAAAAAAAGAAGTAATGGGAGTATTGCCGTCTGAGTATAAAGCACACTCAAAAATATTTTCATAAAAAATGGAGTCACTGGTATTCCTGGCGTGTCCTGTGAGACAGGAGTTACCGTTTTTAGTGGTGAGTTTTACATCATAAAATAATAGATCGCCAAATTGGAGATCGGGCAGAAGGGTAACGGATTCATACTCCGGTGTGGCGGTCGTATCGGGTACCGATGTCGTAACCGATGGATCATACAAAGTCGGAGTCGGACTTGGCGAAGGGGACAAAGTCGGAGTCGGACTTGGCGAAGGAGACGGAGTGGGACTGGGCGAAGGAGTAACAATTTGCGAAGCATCCGAAAACGAGCTTGTGATACGAATCTGTGCTGCCTGCGAGAGATCGACAGATGTATAAAAGCTGATCGGAAAAGAGCGAATGGATCTTTTGGCGGCAACGGTAGTGGTCTGGCGGAAGAGGGATTCCCCGCTCTGATCTAAAAAATCAACAGAAATCGAAACATCCTGATTGACATAAGCGACATGATTGACTCCTGTCAGATTCAAAATACCACAATAGACTCCCCGATAGGACCAAAACTCCCGATCTTTTAACTGGAAAAGGCTTGCTGCGGAATCATCCAGCGTGACATTCTTGGTAAACGTACCGCAGTTTTTGTCAGGGAGCGAAAAACAAATCGATTCGGGAGCGTATCGATGCAAAATATCCTTGTCCGTGTTGCAGGTAATATCACGCTCCTTCCCCGGTGTGAGATCCGAACCAAAATAACACAGCATCGTAAAATAATTCCCACCGTCCCTGTCATAAAAACGGATATCCAGGGTACTGTTTATAAACGTAGTATCACCAGTGTTTTTGATGGAACCATACAGAGTATAGAGATTATTCTGATTTTTATAAATGATAAAATCCTTTAGCAGAACATCGCCATACTGCTGATCTTCAAATTCAAGAAATTCCCATGTTTCCTCTTCTGCCAGAACAGGAGAAAAATCAGACAGAAAAAAAGACAAAACCAAAAGAAACGCAAGCAATAGAGAAATTAACTTGCGGTTGTAAAACATAATGTGATCAATTCTATGTGTATCGTTTATCATGAGTCGTACCTTTTCAATGTTTTTTCATCCGGCAGATACACCCATTCGTGATTGTATGCGGTTAATACCGCAAAAAATGACCAGTCCTTTGTTACATTTGTATCTTAATACAAGATATATTTTTTGGCAAGAGGGAATGTAAAGAAGAAAAAATCAGAAAGAAAAATTGACGCGGTTATGATACAGTGACATTCCAAAGAAAAAAACTATTTTAAGATTGCTCCATATACTTGTCCAAAGCGACCTTGTTGGCTTTCATCAGATCGACCAACGTCTTGGCTTCCCTCTCCGAACAGGAGTCAAGGAGAATGCCCACTTCATCCTTTAGCACAGGTTTCGCGGAGAGAGGGGAGTCACTGATCAGATCATCCACGCGCACTTCAAGAGCAGAAGCAATCTTTACACAGACAGAGAGGCTGAGCTTTGTATTTCCTGTCTCAATATGGCTCATATGAGTGACTGAGATGTCTGCATACTCCGCCAATTTTTCTTGTGAAAGGTTGTTTGCTTTTCGAAACTTGCGGATGCGCTGTCCGATCTTGTAGTAATCCATGTAAAGTCCTCCTTTTTTGCTAATCCTAGTTGAATTGTATAAGAATTTATGATAATATGAGATAAACTATATAGGCTAAATTATACCTATATAGTTAAATTTTATGCAGGGAGTTTGTTGGAAATAGAGAAAAATAAAAGGAGATGGTTGAATGAAAAAGGGGATGTTCACTTGTTTGGTAGTGATTATGGCAGTTGCCACTATAACTGATAAAAATGGCAAACAAAGGGAGGAAACATATTATGAAGTGAATTAGAAAAAACACATAAACAGTGACGAGAACATTTGTTCGGAAATGCATTGATTTGCACCATATATTGTGGTATAATGAGTATATGGAGCAATCGTGATACAAGGTGTGGTTGATCTCCCTCTGGTAAATTCCG
>ONNE01000048.1 GCA_900319095.1 uncultured Eubacteriales bacterium
AAATTAGTCAGATTCTACTTTTTTATGTTTTATACCCCATATATTTTTTTATTGCCCTCTATCCACCGAAAAATGCCCTATTTAATAAGGGTTTACTACTACTTTTTTTACTACCATTTTTACTACCACTTGGACAAAAAAAGGGGTAAAAAGATGAAATTTGATGAACTTTGACAAAATAGGTGAATGTTCAACAACCCCCGAATTTAAGGGGCAAAAAGGCTTTTCATGAACAAACATGAAAAGCCTTAAAACACAGTGCGGATAACAGGAATCGAACCTGCACGGGGGTTGCCCACTAGAACCTAAATCTAGCGCGTCTGCCAGTTCCGCCATATCCGCAAGCGATGTATATTATATCAGAAAAAAAATAACCGCGCAACTTGTTTCAAGCAAATTATTTTATTTTTTGAAATAATTATCAAAATGTCAGGACTCTTTTTCTCTATAGTCTCTCGCTGATTTGTTCCAGTAACCGGCTATATTCTGCCATTACCTCCTCATTATGTTCTTTGATATACTCATAATTCCCATCCTTGGCAGCAAATTCTAACGCTTTTGCCTGCTCTGACAATACTACTGCACCTATGTTAAGGGATGTACTTTTTAACGCATGGACATAGTTTTCATAATTCTTCCAGTCCTCTGACTCATACATCTGATTGATAACCTCTCTCTTATCACCTTCAAGATAAGTCTCTATCATTTCTACATAGAATTCCTCGTCGTTCATACAGAACGTAAGTCCCTTTTCTATGTCCAACATAGGAAATTGATTTTTAAGACCTTCATCCATATTACGATGGCTCCCTGTATTATCCTTGTTTTTCGGTTCGGATGTCTCGATTCGTTCCTTCGGCAAATATCGGTATAATAATTCGATCAGATCCTCCAGATGGATTGGTTTTGACAGATAATCCGCAAAACCATGCTTTAGGTACTCCTCCCTTGCCCCTACAACCGCATTGGCCGTCAGCACAATGACAGGAGTGTCCGTATTCAAATGATCTTTCTTTGCCTTCATGATTGCAATTGTTTCTACACCGTCCAGTTCCGGCATCATATGATCAAGAAAAATAATATCATAATGTTTTTTGTAAATGAGATCGAGACACTCTTTCCCGCTGTATGCCTTGTCAATCTTTCCACCCGTCTTCTTCAGCATCCCACAGGCAACCCTCATATTCATCTCTATGTCATCAACAACAAGAATCTCCGCCTCCGGGATATGTAGATTGATACTGGTTCCTTTCTTCTCATTCATAAACGAACGATATTTTCCCGCAAAGTCACCCATCGGCTTATCGTCAATAATCCTCTGTCTTAATGACACCGCAAAAACCGATCCTTTTCCATATTCACTTTGCACCTGTATCTCTCCACCCATAAGTTCCACAAGCTTTTTCGTAATAGAAAGTCCGAGACCGGTTCCCTCAATATTACGATTCCTTTTTTCGTCAAGACGTGAAAAATTATCAAAGAGCCGGTCAATGTCTTCCTTTCGTATTCCTATCCCCGTATCTTCAATCTCAATCCGCAGATTGACCGATTCCTTATCTTTTGATTCTACTTTTATTCTTAGAACAATTGGTCAAGCTTCTCACGGCTCTCCAATGCCTTTTTCCTTGATCTGCTGATATTGACTGCAGAGATCGTTGAAAAAATAACAATGATAATGAACACCATGGCAGAGACAAGAATACATATCAATAGCTGTTTTCTTAAATCTTTAAGGAGCTTTGTATTATTAGCCACAATCACTACATACCACTCCTCGGCTATCTGCTTTGAAAACACCGTACAGCTCTCACCATTCAGCGTCATTTCAAAATGCTCACTGGCACCACTGTATATATGATCCAGCAATATCTTCTGCTCTTCGTTTTCCGGATAAACCTTCCCCTTTTCAGCTTCATTCAAATGAGCAATACAAAGTCCGGACTTATCAATAATAAAACCATAACCCTTATCATTCATGGTCATGCTCTTTGTAATATTCTGAATCTCGGTAAGCGCAATATCCAAAGATATAACACTTTCCCCATCCGATAAAAGTTCACTGACAGATACCATGACCGTATGTGTCTCCGCATCCAGATACGGTGCAACTATGGTTGCCTTTCCTCCGGCCTTAACAGCTTCTGTGTACCAGACTCTCTCCTGGGGAACGTAGCCATCCGGTGGAATCCAGCCGCTCCCATCAATGTAGCTGCCATTTATATAGCCATATATTCCTGTAAAATTCGAATCAATCTCTTCTTCAACCTGATCCGTCTCTTTGACTAAAAAATTGAAGAATTTCATCCGACGTCGCATGATTTTGCATCATATAATCAACACTGTCCGCAGTTACCCACAGCACTTCTCTGCCCTTACTGATATAATCCTCAATCATGGTTGCCTGACTGTTCATGTTGCTCACACCAAGCTCCATTATATTATCGACCGAACTTTTGTAGAAAGAAGAAAATATGTATGCGAGCACAAATGTCATCAAAAGAAAGATAATAACAATGGTTCCCACTAATTGCTTTTTGTTACTCATACAGAATACCTGCCTTTATATCCCCATAGAATTCCAAAAGTATGCCAAAATCTTACCATATTATCCTATCATTTCAATAACAATACAAATTTTTCTTTCCGATCCCTCTTGTCCTTCCCCTTTCTTTGTGATAAGATAATACTATCAAGATTGGAAAGGCAGGGTAAAAAATGGACCAGACAACGATGATTGCTCTCGGTGTATTGGGTGGCATTGTTTTACTTGCAGTAGTGGTTGTAGTTGCTGTTGTCTCTGTCACAGTGACCAGTGCATTCCACACAATTAAGGATGAAGAGATTGGTTCATAATCTTTTTATGCTCTTGCAATAAAACAACACCATTCTTTCATGTGTGTAGTATCTAAAATTTCGAAACCGTTATGAAGGAGTGCCTGTCGCACTTCTTCTTCTTTTGTATCAATGATTCCTGAGGTGATATATAGTCCACCCTTTTTTATATATTGTCCGGCCAAATCTGTCAAAGGGATAATGACATCTGCCAAAATGTTCGCAATCAGTAGATCGTATTTTTTTCCACTTACTTCCCTGACAGCCCCCTCCTGTAACAAATTACCGGTATATACAGAATACTGTTCTCTGGAAAGGTGATTGACCTCCATATTTTCTCTCGCAACTTTTACGGCAACTTCATCAATATCCATCGCCGTTACATAATCCGCTCCCAGTTTGATCGCTGCAATCGATAGAATACCACTTCCGCAGCCAACATCAAAAACGGTATTTCCCTTTTGTACATACTTCTCCAATGCCTGGATACATAGTTTTGTAGTCTCATGAGAACCGGTTCCAAAGGCAATTCCCGGATCAATTTCAATCAAAAGATCCTCCTCTCTCTCTTTCTCATAGCTCTCCCATGTCGGCTTGATTACAATGTTTTTTGCCGCACGAAAAGGTTTAAAATATGTCTTCCAATTGTTGATCCAATCCTTGTCCTCTGTCTCCGACAAAGAAATCGTTCCTTTGCCAATTTCAGAAAACTGACTAATTTCCTGTAAAATATTCTGAACCTGCAGTATCACTTTTTCCGGATCACATCCCTCCGGCTCCATATAAAAATGTACTTTTGCCGTATTATCATTCTCTACCGGATCCGGCAATATATCGACAAACATTTTTTTCTTATCTTCTTCTGAGAGCGGAAGATGGTCCTCAATCTCAATCCCTTCCACACCAATTTCATCCAGCATATAACTCAGCAAATCAACCGCATCCACATGTGTATCAATCGAAAAACGTATCCATTTCATTGCCCTGTCCTCCGTTTCTGCTACTTTCTCTCTGTTACGTATTTATTATTTACGAAAAAACCTCTCTGCTCATCATTTGCTCAAACGATAAACAGAAAGGTTCTTCTTCTCTTTGATTATCAATCAATGAAAGGCGACTACCAGATTTGAACTGGTGATCAGGGAGTTGCAGTCCCATGCCTTACCACTTGGCTAAGTCGCCATAATATAAAAATGACTCCAAGGGGATTTGAACCCCTGTTACCGCCGTGAAAGGGCGGTGTCTTAACCGCTTGACCATGGAGCCGAATCGGTATTTAGATACCGCAGGGATAAAATCTCCCGATGGAAACTTTAAATTTGTAAAGTAC
>ONNE01000139.1 GCA_900319095.1 uncultured Eubacteriales bacterium
ACAATGCGGTATTTCTGCATCGAGCCGCCCCAGTATTCCCACTGGAGGACATTCGTGCCGTCCGAGGCACTGCCGCTGTCAATATCAACACAGCTGCTGTAACCGGATGCCCCCGTCAGGATGTAATAGTAGCCATCGCCAAGAGAAACAAATTTAAACTTTTGTGCGTCAGAGCCATTGTAAGACCATTGGCGGATATTGGCTCCGTTGGAGGAGGAACCATCTTCCACGTCTAAGTAAAGTCCGCTGAACTTATTCTGGATATAGTAGACGCCCTCCACATTTTCGCTCGCATACAGAGATGTGTTATCATAGCCCTGAGTCCCCAACGCGCTCCAGTTTCTCAGATCTGTTGAGTACGCCTGTGCCATGTGTGAGCCAAAGATATAGTATTTGCTCGTGGCACTGTCGTAGTAAACAGACGGATCATGTACGGAAATCCTCGTTGTGTCGGAGGTGGTCGAAGAACTTGCTGCTGCCTGAACCGTTGTTGATTTGTTCATCATCGTTCCCGTCATGGTCAGGGTGGTTGCCAAAGATAACATAAGTGCCATTGCTTTCCGTGTAAAGCGATGACCTCTGTGTAAATTAAGTTTCATAAATATTACACTCCCTTTCCTAATAAAAATTGTTTCACGGTCTATTATTTCTTCTTATAAAAATAACATAGAAAACTTAAATTAACCTTAAGGAAAACTTAAAATTGAATTCTTACTTACTTTTTGTTATTCTGTAAAAGGAAATACTATGCATGGGAGAAAACCGTTATGAGAAGAAAAGACAGAGAAGTAACAGATTTTGATGCGATGATCGGCATAATAGATGAGTGCCATATAATCAGGATTGGCCTGGAGGATGGGGAATTCCCATATATTGTTCCGCTTAACTTTGCCTATACGGTTTCAGGAAGACAAATAGATTTTTATATTCACGGGGCAATGGCTGGCAGAAAATATGAACTGATGCAAAGGAACAAAAAATGCTCATTTGAAATGGATATTCCTCTTGAACTGGATTGTATTGCCGAAAAAAAAGATGTGACGATGCGGTATAAATGTGTTATGGGAACGGCGCAAATAACATTTCTTGATGGGGCTGAGAAGAGAAGGGCAATGGATGATATCATTATGAATCGATATGAAGAAACAAAAAAATTTGATTACAACAAAAAAATGCTCGGAGTCACGATGGTTGCCAAACTGACGGTTACGGACATGACGGCCAAGGTGAATCCGGTTGGCGGCGGAGCGGACTAGCTCTGCTGTCTGATCTACATTATGATCGACGGTGCATTCCCCAGGAGAAATCTGTCTTCTGTCTGTTGGGGAACCTGGATGACAGTCTGGGCGGTCACAATGAAGCAGAGAACTAAATGCATTTTACGATAGAGTGGATACCGGTATCGTATCCACTCTATTATTATATTAAAACGGTATTCTGTTAAATAGTGATCAAGAAAGAGACATTGAAAACAGAGTTTGGTATTCCGATGACAGAGGAATTGGAAAGAGAGGTGGACAGCTTGCTGTGTACGATGATGAGGTGACACAGACACTACCGGAAGTCCTTGAGTGGGTGAAAGAGATTGCACAAAATGAAATAAAATGGTAAAATGAGGTTATTAATTTCAAGGAGGTAGAATCATGAAACAGAGTTTTGACAAAGGATTTGTAACACCGCATCCGGTATTTATCATCGCAACTTACGATGAAAATGGAAAGGCGGATGCAATGAACGCTGCCTGGGTAGGTCAGGTGGGAGGAAATCAGATTTCCATGAGCCTTTCTGCTCACAGAACAACAACAAATATCAAGGCAAATAAGGAATTTACCGTGAGCTTTGCCACGAAGGAACAGGTGGAAGCCTGCGATTATGTGGGAATCGTGTCCGGTGATAAGGTGGAAGACAAGCTTGAAAAGTGTGGTTTTACAGTGACAAAGTCCGATAAGGTAAATGCCCCTGTGATCGATCAGCTTCCGGTGGCCATTGAGTGTAAGGTAATCGAGCTTCAAGAAGAGTTCAATGAGACGAGAGTGGTCGCTGAGATTGTGGGAATGAAAGCAGATGACAGCGTGCTCACAGATGGAAAGGTTGATTTGGAGAAGCTGCATCCGATCATGTTCGATACCGTTGCTCTCTGTTACCGGGAGATTGGAGCAAGTGTAGGAGGAGCATGGAAAGCAGGCAAAAAGTTTGAGTAGATAGCAGCAGGATTATTAAGAGGGTAGATGATGAGGGAATATCGAAACAAAATATCAATTATTCTTGTGCTCGCACTTTTGATTACGAGCGTTTATTTCGTTGTGCCTTTAAAAGAAAGTAAAGCATACACAAGAATTACGATGGAAGAGTTTCGGGATAATTTTAATGATTATTTAGATTCAAGTACTAATCTTGAGGTGGCTATTTCATCAAAAGAGGACTTAATTCTTATGAGAAATCTGCTTTCCGGACAGAGTTCGGGAGTGGATGTTACTTTTGTCTTGACGGAAGATATTATCTGGTCGGAGTATTCTTTTGACGAGGATGAGGAGTCCGGGCGAATCGGTATTTATAAAAACGGCGAATTAGAGGCAGCGCTGGATACTGTTAGTGGACTTTTTTTTGCTGATTTTACATCTTCAGAGGAAATATCTTACACGATAGAAGCGGATAATTGGAAAGTGATTACAAACACAAAGCCATCGGGAACTTATGTCAGTTCTAATGCTTGTTATGGCGTGATTGATGGAAATGGTCATAAGATTTCAGGAATTTATCAAAAGAAAAGTTACACTGTTGACTGCTTTGGAACGGGTTTGTTTTGTGGCTTTTCAGAAATACGGGATTTGAAACTTGAGAACGGACTTTATCTAAATAATGAAAATAAGACTGCTTCTATTTTGGGAGCGAATCTGCTTCATATAAAAGGAGTCCGGGCCAAAGGACAATATGTTGTAGAAAAAAAAGCTGACTACAGTGGATTTATTGCTGTCATGAAAGGGACACGGATAGAGGACTGTGAGGTTGAGGGATTTTTTTATCCGGACAATATGACAGAAGAAAATGTGCTGAGTGGGTTTATAAAAGGATATCATGGGGGTATTGCCGGATTTGTGGATAGCAGTTGTTCGATTCGACGCTGTCGTGTATCAGGAGTTATAAGAGAGTCCGGTGAGGGAATTTTTAATTGTGCCGGGGGCATTGCCGCATATGCAAACAAGACACAGATAGAGGATTGTGAAAGTGAGATGAAGTTGAAGGGGTCGTGGTCGTATGCCGGTGGAATTGTCGGCTGGTTGGCTGGCGGTAAGGCAGAGAGATGCCTGAATTATGGTGATGTTTCGGCATCTGTGTGGAAGAATTACTTTTCACTGAGTACTGTCGGTGGAATCTGCGGAATAATAGATGGGTATAGCAATTCGACACTGGTTAATGAATGTGAAAACTATGGAACTATTTGCCAAGACTATCTTGTCGGTGGTGGCATTGTGGGGCAGCAGGGAAGTGGAGAAATAATTAACTGCGAAAACTTTGGGGATGTCGTGGGGAAAATAGTATCAGAACCAAGAACATACCATACAACAAAATCCCGTATGGCGATTGGCGGTCTGGTGGGAAGACTCTGGTCTACGGATCTTTCAGATGTGGCAAGTCTTTATAACAGCGCTAATCATGGTTCTGTATCGATTTTAGATATACCGGAAGGGGAAGACTGTGGTGTGGCCGGTGGAATGATCGGGCAGTTCAATTTGGAAAAAGGCTTTGCTGACAATTTATACAGTTGTGAGCAGACAGGACAAAGTGCGACAGAGATATGCGGTGTATATAATGCAGGTCATCTGTTGAATTGTTATGTGCCCGGAAATCAAACTTTAGATGAAGTGCTGACTGTTTTAAATTCGTGGGTAAATTCAGATGATGATGATCGGATTTATGTGACGGAGGATGGAGAACAGCCGGATCATTGGATTAATCAAGATGAAAAACCGGCACTTTATAAGGAAGAGGCGGCAACTCCGGTACCTTTTGCAGCGCAAACTACTGTTCCGAGCGAAGCTCCGACAGTAAGCGAGGCTCCGGCTGTAAACGAGGCTCCGGCAGTGAGTGGGA
>ONNE01000012.1 GCA_900319095.1 uncultured Eubacteriales bacterium
AGATTCCGATGTTAATGTAAAGCCCATATAAAAACCATCCTGTTCTTTTCAATCTTTGTGCGAATATGAGTATAACATAAAGAAAAAACACTTGCAAATCACATAAGTTCTGTAGAAAAAGAGTGTTGATGATGTCGACAATGTTGACAACATATGTTCGAATAGACTATTTTAGTAGAAAAAAAGGAAAAAAACAACGAAATTACGTTGAATTTTGCGTTTTGTAAAAAAAATTCATTTATTAACAAATTTTACTTGACAAGAAAATATCCACAGTCTTAACATTCGACCGGATGTTGATAAGGCTGTGGATAATGTGCATAAATATTTATTTTAATAAATTTTCACCGATTTCTACTACATTTCCGGCTCCCATAGTTATCAACAGGTCATCGTTGGTTAAATTTTTTAAAATAAATTTTTGTATGGAGTCAAAATCGGAAAGATAGTGAGCGGTCTTGCCCAATTTTTCAATCTCTGCTGCCAGATCTTTGGATGAGATATCTCCGGGATCTTTTTCTCTGGCCGCATAGATGTCCGTCAGAATGATTTCATCCGACAGAGTCAGCGATTTTGCAAAATCCTTGAGAAACGCACGCGTTCTGGTGTATGTGTGTGGCTGAAAGACAACCCACAGCCGGTTGTGTGGATATTTTTTCGCAGCGGTCAGTGTGGCTGCGATCTCCGTTGGATGATGAGCGTAGTCATCAATGATAGTAAAGCCATTTTTCTTGCCCTTGAGTTCGAATCGCCGGTCCGTTCCGTGGAAGGAAGAGAGACCTCGCTGGATCACTTCTGTGTCAATTCCATACAGAGAGGACAGAGCAAGACAGGCAAGCGTGTTAGAGATGTTGTGGCGTCCCACGACGCTGAGCGAAAAGTGTCCCAATATCCTCCCGTTTTGAAGGGCATCAAACGAACCGTGTCCGAGTTCATCAAACGAAATGTCCGCTGCGGTAAAATCAGCGTCCGTGTTCTCCAGACCATAGGTAATGACACGGCAGGAAAGTCCCTCTGTGATCGACTTGTAATTTTCGATATCCGCATTTATGATAAGGGTGCCGTTTGACGGAATGAGTTCGGCAAAACGACGGAACGACTGACGGATATCATCCAGATCCTGAAAGAAATCCATATGATCTTCTTCTATATTAAGTATGATTCCCACGGTTGGGAAAAATTGAAGAAAACTGTTGGTGTACTCACATGCCTCTGTGATAAAGTGCTCGGAATGACCGATGCGGATATTTCCGTCAATGGCCTTGAGGATGCCACCGACCGAGATGGTGGGATCTAAGTCGGCCTCTAAAAAAATATGTGAGGCGATGGAAGTCGTCGTGGTCTTGCCGTGTGTTCCTGAGATGGCGATGGCAGACGGATAGTTTTTCATGACCTGCCCCACCATTTTGGCGCGTTCCATCATTGGAATCCCACGTCTTTGCGCTTCTTTATATTCAGGGTTTGTGGGCTGCACCGCTGCCGTGTAGACCACTAAGTCGATATCATCGGTAATATTTTTAGCTTCTTGTCCATATACTATTTGTATGCCGAGGCTTTCCAAGTGCTTCGTGATTTTGCTCTCATGCCAGTCGGAACCGGTGATGGTAAATCCCATGGAATGCAATAATTCTGCGAAGCCGCTCATACTTATCCCGCCAATTCCAATAAAGTGGATGTGGCAAGGATGTTCAAAATCGATTTTATACATAGCAACCTCCTACCTTCATGATATAATATTATGATTTCCTTAATACATAATATTATATATATTAAGGAGAAAAAAAACAAGAAAAAGCTAATGGAAGAAAAAAAGTTTGTCTTTGTGCAATTTGGCTAAAAAGATAAAAAAAAGAAAAAAATTTTTGTTAAAAATATTCACATTTTCCAAATTATATGTTATACTAATTTTATTAAAAACACAACAGGGGTGATAACATGATAAAAAAAGAAATGATAGCCATGTTACTTGCCGGGGGGCAAGGGTCGAGATTGGGTGTCTTGACAGCGAATGTAGCAAAACCTGCTGTTGCTTTTGGGGGAAAGTATCGTATCATTGATTTTCCGTTGAGTAATTGTATCAATTCAGGAGTTGATACGGTCGGGGTACTGACACAGTACCAGCCGTTAAAACTGAATACTCATATCGGAATCGGTATACCGTGGGATCTGGATCGAAATGTTGGAGGAGTGTCGGTCCTTCCACCGTATGAGAGGAGTACGAGTAGTGAGTGGTACACAGGAACTGCCAATGCGATTTACCAGAATCTTGCATACATGGAATTATATAATCCGGACTATGTTCTGATTTTAGGCGGTGACCATATTTACAAGATGGATTATCAGGTGATGTTGGATTTCCACAAGGCAAATCATGCAGACATTACGATGGCGACGATGCCTGTGCCGATCGAGGAGGCAAGTCGTTTTGGTGTATGTATTACGGATGACACACACCGCATCTTGGAATTTGAGGAAAAACCGGAGCACCCGAGAAGTAATCTGGCATCCATGGGAATCTATATCTTCTCATGGCCGGTACTCAAGGAAGCTTTGATTAAGTTAAAAGATCAAAAGGGCTGTGACTTTGGAAAGCATATTCTTCCATATTGCCAGCAGCGGGGCGACCGTGTCTTTGCGTATGAGTACAACAGCTATTGGAAGGATGTAGGAACACTTGGTTCCTATTGGGAGTCCAATATGGAATTGATTGATTTGATTCCGGTATTCAATTTATATGAAGAATTTTGGAAGATCTACACAAAGAATGAGTGGATTCGTCCACAGTACATTGCGGCCGATGCCATTATCGACAAAGCCATTATGGGGGATGGATGTGAGATATATGGTGAGGTTTACAATTCCGTAATTGGTTCGGATGTCGTGATCGAGGCGGGAGCTGTGGTTCGTGACTCCATTATTATGAATTCGACCAGGATTGGAAAGAATACCGTTCTTGACCGCACGATTGTGGCGGAGGGAACGGTGATCGGTGACGATTGCGTACTGGGAGACGGTGAGGATGACGTACCAAACAAACTCAAACCGGACGTATATGCCTTTAACTTAGTTACGATTGGAGACAACACGGTAATTCCGGATGGTGTGACGATCGGCAAGAATACTGCCATCGCAGGCAAGACCACCAAGGAGGATTATCTGGAAGGCAAACTCGCAGCGGGCGAGACTTTGATAAAGGCAGGTGATGTGGAATGAGAGCAATTGGATTGATTCTGGCTGGTGGATCCAGCAGCCGAATGAGAGAATTGACAAGAAAACGTGCGACAGCCGCTATGCCGATTGCGGGAGGATACCGCAGCATCGATTTTGTGCTGAGCAGTATGGCGAGTTCACAGATTAGTAAGGTTGGTGTGTTTACACAGTACAACTCGAAGTCATTGGCGCAGCATTTGAACTCATCAAAGTGGTGGGATTTTGGACGTAAGCAGGGTGGATTGTTTGTCTTTACACCGACGCAGACGCACGACAACAATCAGTGGTATCGGGGAACGGCAGATGCGATTGCGCAGAACATTGATTTCCTCAAGAGCAGTCATGAGCCATATGTGGTGATTGCATCCGGAGATTGTGTCTACAAGATGGATATGAACAAGTTGCTGGAATATCACATTGCGAAAAATGCAGATATTACCATTGTGACAAAGGACTTGGGTGAGGTTGAAGATCCGAGCCGTTTTGGTGTCATTTCCGTTGATTCGAACGGATTGGTGACAGAGTTTGAGGAAAAACCGATTATGACGGACAAGACGTTGGTCTCGACCGGTATTTATGTGATCCGCCGTCGACAATTGATCGAGATGATTGAGCGGGCAGGCGCAGAGGGTGGATTTGACCTGGTAAAAGATATTTTTATCCGTTACAAGGGAATTAAAAAGATTTATTCATATCCATTGGAATCTTATTGGAGCAATATTACGACGGTGGATTCGTATTTCAGAACCAATATGGATTTCTTAAAGAGGGAGACCAGAGAGTACTTTTTTGATGAGAATCCACAGATCGCATCCAAGATCGAGGATTTGCCACCGGCCAAATACAATGTTGGCTCCAAGGTAAAGAACAGTTTGATAGCGAGTGGGTGTATTATCAATGCGGAAGTGACAGACTCACTTCTGTTCAAAGAAGTATACGTCGGAAATAACTGCACGATTCGAAATTCTATTATTTTGAATGATGTCTATATCGGAGATAATACGTATATTGAAAACTGTATTGTAGAGAGTCATGGTACGATACGTGCGAATTCAAATTATGTGGGAACTCCGGAGGAGATTAAAATTGTTCTTGAACAGAATGAGAGATACGTGTTGTAAAATGATGAGAGAAGGGGGAAGGCGGATGCAGATTACTGACATTCGTGTCCGCATTGTAGGCAAGGAATCCAAGATGAAAGCGGTTGTTTCCGTTACGTTTGATGATGCCTTTGTGGTGCATGACATCAAGATCATTGAGGGTGAAAAAGGTCTATTTATTGCCATGCCTAGTAAACGGACACCAGATGGTGAATATCGCGATGTAGCACATCCGATCAACGGAGAGATGCGTGGTATGTTACAGGAAGCGATTTTATCAAAGTATGAGCAGGTGCTCACAGAACAACCGGTCGAAGAATCGGTTGAATAGGATTTGATCAGATCCTCTCTCACGAAACAATCGGTGAGAGAGGATTTTTTATGTGAGGGAAAAAATATGTTTGAGAAGAGAGCGTACAATTTCAGAAATATTTTAATTACATTTGTCAGTATACTCTTTATGGGGATTTCGATTTGTGTTTTAAAAATGGTCGACTATGGTATGGATTCTTTTACTTATATGAATGTAAGCATTGCCGGGCGAGTGGGATGGACACTGGGAAATTGGCAGATGATATTGAATATCATCCTCTTTATTCCGGTTATTTTTTGGGGGCGGAAGCAGATCGGTCTCGGGACGGTTTTGAATATGGTCATGATCGGTTATACCGTGGATCTGTTTACCTGGATTTTTGGATTCACGAATCTGGAAAAATGCTTAGAAGTCTTTGCGGTTCGGGTGCTGGTTATGTTGATCAGTCTTGTGGTTTTTGTGTTTGCCGCTGCG
>ONNE01000091.1 GCA_900319095.1 uncultured Eubacteriales bacterium
TCCCTCTCAAATGAGCATACGTAAGCGCCTGCCGGATCTGTTCCACATCGGGATTTTTCGCAAACGCTCTTGCCCCGAACCGACGGGTGCCAACATAAACGGCATCCGCTCCCATATCCAAGGACGCATACAGTCCCTCGATTGAACCGGCCGGTGCTAAAATCTCTATCGGTCTCTGTCTCATTTTCTCCCTCTTATCCGTTCCCATCTTCTCAACATAAAGAGAGCGCGCGAAGACCGCGCGCCAAAAAACTATCTTCTATGCTTTAGCTTTGTCTCTAACTCAACGACTTTTTTCTCTGTTTTCTCCAGTGAGTCTGCCAGCTGTCTGTTCTTTTCCTCTGCCGCCTTTAACTTTTCCTGCAGATCAATGATCTCATGCTTCATCTCTACTACGGCCTTATCTTTGTTTTTATTTTCACTGCGATACTCACTTGCCTTCTTTTTCTCTTTGTAATAGTCATCTGCCATATTGACCGCCAACAACACACTGCGCCTTTCAAAATCAAGATGACGATAGAATTCCTGTTCCTTACACTCATCGTATTTGTGATTGATATATGTCGCAATCTTCTGCATATATTCATCACTCTCAAATCCACCGATGGTATATTTTCTTCCCTGAATCAATACTTCTGCCACGTTTTTGTCTTTCATCGTCTCACCTCTTGTGCTGTTTGTGTCCCATACTCTTTTTAGTATACATGAAAGATGGGAATTCGTCAAATTTGGATTGCAGAATCTTCCCGATACTCTGAAACCTGATCGAACTCATCTAATATCTCCTGTGACGGTTTTCTCGTCAAGAGACTGACGATCACAATACACAACAGACTGATAAAAAATCCAGGCAACAGCGAATAGATACCGGTTGCCGCATAGGGAGTCTGTCCTCCCACGATTGGAAGATAGTCCCATACGATGACAAACAGGCCTCCTGAGAGAATTCCTGAGACTGCACCCGGCAGATTCGTGCGCTTCCAGAATAGTGAGCATACCACCAGCGGGCCAAATGCCGAGCCAAGTCCCGCCCACGCATCGGACACCAGATTCATGATAGAACTTTCCGGATTCCATGCGATCACTATCGCAATCACAGCCACAGCAAATACAGTGACTCTGCTGATCCGCAGTACCTTTTTATCTTCTGCCTCAGGATGAAACAGATTTTTGTAGATGTCCTTGGATGCCGAAGAAGCACATACTAACAGCTGTGAATCCGCGGTTGACATGATGGCTGCCAGAATTCCACACAGGAAAATGCCACCGATGAATACATAAATTATATTTCCATCAAATACTCTTTGTATCATCTGAATAAATACGTTCTCTGAATCTTTGATCTCCGGGATGTAAGCGCGTCCGATCAAGCCGATAAAACAGGAGGAAAGAAGGGAAATTCCCACCCATATCGTTGCAATAATCGTTGATTTTTTTATTTCTTTTTCACTTTTCACTGCCATAAAGCGAACGAGGATGTGAGGCATTCCAAAGTAGCCAAGTCCCCAGGCAAGATCGGATAAAATGCTGACCAGGGAATAGCGCTCACCATTGACATAAAACAAATTGAGATAATCCGGATCGGTCACACCGCTCCCCTTTAGGGAATTCCACAACCCGCCATCCAGAGCAGCGTACGCTAAAATCGGAACCGTGAGAAGCCCGATAAACATCAGTGTCCCCTGTACAAAGTCTGTTTTACTTACCGCCAGAAATCCACCCATAAAGGTGTATGCCAGAATCACCACGGCACCGATCAGCATGGCAACATGATAGTCCAATCCGAAGACCGTGTGGAACAGTTTTCCTCCGGATGCGAGTGCCGATGCGGTATAGACAAGAAAAAATACTGTGATCACGACCGAAGAAATCGTCAGAATAATCTTCTTTTTGTCCCGAAAACGATTTTCAAAAAATTCCGGAAGCGTCAGGGAATTGCCGGATACTATAGTGTAACTTCTCAGACGCTTTGAGATGAGAACCCAGTTGAGAACGGTTCCCACAAACAAACCAATCGCAATCCACATCTTGCCGGTTCCTCCCAGATAAATCGATCCCGGAAGTCCCATCAACAGCCATCCGCTCATATCCGATGCCTGTGCGGACAGCGCTGCCACCCAGCCGGACAGTCCTCTTCCTCCAAGAAAATAATCCTCTGTCGTTGCCGTTTGTCTCATTGCATGAATTCCAATTCCAATCATCATCGCCAGATAACAGATAAAAGCAAAAATGATTGCTACTGTGTTGCCTGTCATAAAAAATATCCTCTCTTTCTCATATCATTGTTTCAATCCAAAATGCAGGTAAGCTTTTTCGGTCACGACCCTTCCTCTCGGTGTTCGCGCCAGAAGTCCGTTTTGAATCAGATAGGGTTCATAGACATCCTCAATGGTCCCACTGTCCTCGCCAATCGTGACCGCCAATGTCTCAATCCCCACCGGTCCTCCGCCAAAATGGTCGATCATTGCCATGAGCATACTGCGATCCGTCGTATCCAGTCCCAGCTTGTCAACCTCCAAAAGATCCAATGCAAAATTCGCCACCGGCAGGGTTATGTCTCCATCATATTTTACCTGGGCAAAATCCCGGACTCTTTTTAGCAGGCGGTTTGCCAAACGCGGGGTGCCTCTGGAACGCCTGGCAATTTCCATCGCTCCCTGCTCATCGATCGAGACTTGAAAAACTTTGGCGGATCTGAGAACAATCTCGGTCAATTCCTCCACCGTATAGAATTCCAGTCTGTGAATCACACCAAACCGGTCCCGAAGAGGTGCCGTCAACATCCCGGCACGGGTAGTCGCACCGACCAGTGTGAATCTCGGCAGATCCAGTCGTATGCTTTTGGCAGATGCCCCTTTGCCGATCATAATGTCAATCGAATAATCCTCCATTGCCGGATACAAGACCTCTTCCACCTGACGGTTCAATCGATGTATCTCATCGATGAACAAAAGATCCCCTTCCTGCAGATTGTTGAGAATCGATGCCAGTTCACCCGGTTTCTCGATTGCGGGGCCGGATGTAATCTTGAGATTTACGTCCATCTCGTTGGCAATGATTCCCGCCAAGGTAGTCTTGCCGAGTCCGGGCGGTCCATATAGCAAGACATGATCCAGGGATTCCCCTCTGGCCTTCGCTGCCTCGATATAGACTTTCATATTTTCCTTCGCCTTGGACTGACCGATGTAATCACACAACAGTTTTGGTCTCAGGCTGTTTTCAATTTTATAATCTTCTTCCATCAAATCGGTCGATATGACGCGTTTTTTCATGGTGTTCTCCCTTCTGCACCTGTCCTATGTCACAGGTTTTTCAGACTCTCTTTTAGGATTTCTTCAACCGACATGTCTGAGCGGACTCCAACGCCTCTGACCGCTTTCGCCGCCTCCGTGGAGGAATATCCCAGTGCCACAAGCGCCTCAACCGCCTCTTTTTGCGCCAGTTTATCCATCGCATCCTCCGGATTATTTGAATTCCGGGTCTCCTTTTGCGAACTCAAAAATTCCTCCGCATCGCATTTATCCTTCAATTCCAAAATCACCTTGCTCGCTGTCTTTGCGCCAATCCCCGGAGCCTTTGCAATTGCCTTAGAATCCCCCGAAAGAATCGCAAATCGAAGGGCATCGGTATCCATCACAGTCAGAATGCCCAGGGCTCCCTTTGGTCCCACGCCATTTACCGTAATCAATCGTTTGAACATAGTGAGCTCATCACTGGTCAAAAATCCGTAAAGCTGTAAAATCTCTTCTCTCACGTGCAGATACGTATAGATTTTTACCTCATTCCCGATGGGTGGCAGTTCCTCAATCACCGATCCGGGTACATAGATTTCAAATCCCACACCATTGTTATCCAGCCAGACCCGGTCTTCCATAATGTCATCCAGAATCCCCTTTACAAACGCAATCAATCTTCTACCTCCTGTAATGATTATACCAACGTGTCAAAAACATGTAATATATGCTGTGCCAATTTGCGAAATACCGGTCGGTTTTCCCACTCTTCATATGTGATTTCTTTGCTCTGTGCAAATGTCTTGTCAAAATCCGACTCTACTTTCTTCAAAAATTCTTCATCGTATACCCAGACACCATTCTCATAGTGAAGATAAAAACTCCGGTAATCCAGATTGATCGTACCGACAATCACACTGTGCTCATTCATAACCACCTTAGAGTGCACAAATCCGGGCAGATATTCATAGATGCGGACTCCGTTCTTTAACAGAATTCCGTAATTGTATTCTGTCATCATCTTGATTCTCTTTTTGTCCGGGATATACGGTGTGACCATGCGCACATCCACGCCGCGCCCGACTGCCTCGATCAGCGTCGATACCATTGCCTCATCCGGCATCAGATATGGGGTCATGATATACACTTTTTGCCCTGCATATTGAATCATGTGCTTATAGCTGTTTCCCACAATCGCCTGCGGCCCCAAAGCCGGTCCGTCGCGCAGAACATGACAGTACATGGAAGTTGAGTCAAACGAGAGCGATGGGCGGTACTGATCAAAATCAATTTGATCCCGGATCGCACAAACCGTCCACAGTTCCAAAAAGGTAATCGTCATCGCCCACACAGCATCTCCGGTCAGGCGGATGCCGGAATCCTTCCAGACACCAAAGCGCTGAATCAGATTGGCATATTCATCCGCAATGTTGAATCCACCGGTGTAGGCAATATTCCCGTCAATGACCACGATCTTCTGGTGATCTCTAAAGTTCATAAAAAGTTTGCTCACATATCGGTAAATCGGATTAAAAATCTCTACCTGAAATCCCTCCGCGCGAAGGCGCAGGGCAAAGTCCCGGTCGGTTCTCATCAGCGCACCAAAATCGTCATAGAGAAATTTCACCTCTACTCCCTGATCGATCTTTCTCTTTAGAATATCGTGGAGCTTGTCCCACAATGCCCCCTTGGCGACAATGAAAAATTCGATAAAGACAAATTTTTCTGCCCTTTCTAAATCGGCAAAAATATCTTCCCACGCATCTTCGCCAAATTCATAATAATCCGCCTGATTGTTCTTATAAATGGGCGATCCGGTCGCTGACATATATCGGGAAATACGCGAGCTGACGGGATGTCTTTGATTGAATTCCTTTGCGACCAGTAAATCTTCCTCCAGATGCACATCCACTTCGCGAATCTTTTGTCCGATCCGCTTGTTCAATTTGTTGCGCTCTCCCACTTTTCCCCAGAGCGCAAACATGACATATCCGGAAACCGGAAAAACAATCATAATGCACAGCCAGGCAAACTTGTAGGACATACTCCGGTTGTCATTCGTGAGTCCGATGACTGAGAGAATCGCTAAAAATTCTACAATCGTATAAAACCAGGAAGAATACTGTCTGAGAAAAAAGGGCAAAAAGATGATAACGGCAAATTGGAACGCAACTAACAGGGCAATCACACAGGCCCACAACAGACCACCCGGACTCCCCTGGAATCTTCCTTTTAAACTCTCTAAATGTTTGCGAACTTTTCTGCTCTCCTGCCGTTCCATACAACTCTCATCCTGCCTTTTTTTCTAGTTTACCAATTCTTTTCTATTTATTCAAGGGTTGATTATTTGAACCATTTTTATATAATAGACATAGAATCACTCTGAATCTGTGATAGGAGGGAACGATACTATGAAAGAATATCATCAGACACTGTCCATCGATCAAAAGACTCTTCTCAATTCCCTGAATGCCCTTGACCCTGCCCTCCCTTCGGTCTGCTTTTTTGACATTGAGACGACCGGCCTGTCCCCTCATGTCTCCTCGGTCTATCTCATCGGTGCCGCGTGGTACGATGGCAGCTCTATGCAGCTCATCCAGTGGTTTGCCGACGACTACACAAGCGAAGAAAACATACTCTGTGCCTTTGCAGACTTTCTGCGCTCATTTGATTGCGTCGTCCACTATAACGGCACAACGTTTGACATTCCCTATCTGGAAAAAAAATATCTCGCACACAAGCTGCCCTCTCCCTTTCAATCCATTCGGAGTCTGGATTTATTGAAAGATATCCGCAAACTCAA
>ONNE01000025.1 GCA_900319095.1 uncultured Eubacteriales bacterium
ACGATAATTCCCGCTTTTCCTTTGCAATCTGTTTCTCCAGATTATCAATCTCTCCCGTAAGTTTATTCTTTTTGATCACATTGAATCTGCCTAAATCATCCCTCTCGATTTCCCTTGTATTACGCTCTTTCTGTAAAGAGAATATCGAATCCTGCTGTTGCTTTAATTGCTCGTTCAAATGATACATTTCCGTATAAACATAGCTTAGTATCGGCTTGACAGGAACCGGCGGCAGGGCAAGAAGTGTTATCACAGGTTCCTCTCTTTCTGAAATAATCGGTGTTTCCGGTGTCTGCACGATTGTATTGTAATCCAGTTCCCTGTCTGGTTCCTGCTTTGGTGCATGAGTCGCAAAAACAGTATTCACAATCGTAGTATCTGTTATTTTCTCATCTTTTATATCGGTCTGGGCAGAAGTTGACAAAATCTCCTTCTCTTTTTCCTTATTCCCTTTATCTGCATAAAGCTCCTTCTCATAGGCTTCTTTTTCTCTATCATATTCGTTTCTGCTCTGCTGATAAAACGCCCTATGGGATGGCTCTCCGTTACGATTTTTAGAACTATCTGTACCATCAATACCCACATGAAATGTGCTATCAGAGTTGATAGTTTTACTGAAAGTGCCGGACGTTTCTATATGACTATCTGCCAATCCATGAGGCTCATTATCATTCTGATATGCCCTTTCATAAACATTTTCCTCTTTGGGATGCGTTGCATTATCTATCTTCGGACTAACATCTGGATTTATAGCCAAATTTTTCTCCCTGCTCCGTTCCATTCTCTCCATAAGCCTGTCTATCCGTTCTTTCATCGCCTTTGCTGCCGAAACAACACGATCTATGACTTCCTCTAACTTACGTACCGCTATTAACACAATATTCCGGAACCGCCATGGACGGTATCCATCCTTTTCGATAGATTCTTTTATGGGTGCTGTGATATGCTCCTGCTTTACCCTGATAATCTCCAGCTCCGGCACTTCTGCAATGACCGCCTGGTCTACCGTTTCATTCCATCTTGTCCGGGCCTCATTGTCCTTTTTGATTTCTTCTTCCAGCGGATTATTTTTGCCGATCTTCTTCATCGGGAGATAGGCACTGTTCCTGTCAAATACTTTTAGTTTTTCTTCGGAAGTTTTCACAAGCATATTGATCTGGTCGGTCAGATACACTTTTACCTCATTCAGAAATCCCTTCTGCTTGAAACTTACATCTTTTTTATCAAAAAGAATCCACTCGTACACTTCGCCCTTTTTGATGACCTTGCATCCCCGGCGGATTTTTCCATCCTCATCCAGTATCTCCTTTTTCGTCCGTACATGCTTTCCACTCTCATCATAGAACATATTCCTCGTGGCAGTCTTTATGACCGGCTCATCAAGTAGCCGCCTCTCTGAAAAGATCAGATGAATATGAAGATTCGTTTTTCTTTTGTTATGGTGGAGGGCTGCCACACAGGGAACATCATACTTTTCCCGGAACTTCTCCATTAAAAATTTCAACAGTTCATCCGGCTTGATGTTGATAAATTCTTCGGGAAGGGCTATCACAAGCTCCCTCGCTTCGATACACTTCCCATTTGTGCCATTCTTCTTAAATTCCGTCTGACAGCACTTAGCAAGTTCTCCCCAAAATGAACTGCCCGCAGTGTCATCATAGACCGCATACAGGAACTCCTGTTTCTTTTCACTTGTAATATATGAAATCCTCCCCTCCACATTGGAGAGATTGGTCATCTCTATAAATGAATGCCTCTGCATTTTTACACCTCTTTTCCGATTTGCTGTATTGCATAACCAAAAACTCGCTTCACTTTATTTGTGGATGTAGCCGGTCAGAGTAAATGGCTACACTTTCGCATCGTGCCGACTTAGGTCGGCGTGCTTACGACGCTCTTGCCCGTATCCGGGCAGAGGAAGCCCCCGGCAGGGCGAAATACCCGCGAGTACAAAACTTTAGTTTTGTGCGAGGGGTGTATTTCGCTCTCAAACGGCGAGGCCTTAGTCCGGGAGACCAACCTGAGCCTATTCCGGTAACTTTCACTCCGAAAATCTTTTCTTCGGAGCGAAAAAAGAAAAAGCCTTGCTCCAGATCCCTACAGAGAACACTGTAAGAACCTGAAACAAGGCTCTGTTTCTGCTCTTTTTTATAGCCACTCTGCTTACAGATGGCTATATTTTTATGTGCCTTTCGGCACTACTTTTTCTCTTGCCCGTTTCCGGGCTTTTCTGTTTTGTGCCGTATCCGGCACTACTTTTTTATAAAAGTGTAGCCACTTTTTTCTATCATGGATACACTTTTTGTTATCTCAATCAAACAATCCGAAGTCCAAAAGCTCATTTTCCTCTGGTTCATCATCATCAAATCCATGATCCTCAGAACCGTAATCACTTCTTCTTTCTGAAATATCTGATCTCGAATCACTTACCGAAATATGATTTTTGTTTCCTGCTTGGCTTTCTCCGTATCTAATGGCAGTTCCTCCCTGTGACAGAAGATACCGCCCGATCAGTTCCGGCAGATTGTCAAATAGTCTTTCATAGACTGCGGAGATAATCCCCTCCACAAAAGAATCTTCTTTTTCCCTCGTGGAAAGGAATGGATCGTCGCACTCCCTCAGATACCTTTCGTAATAATCATTTACCGCACGGATAACAAAACGGTTCTGCGATTTGAAATCCTGCTTCACCCTCTCCGAGTGGAGTGTTTCCCACGCTTTCCTGTCCTCAGCACGGTCAAGATTAAAACGGAAGTTATGGTTTTTTACCGACATAATAATCCTCCATTCCGGAGCGTAGCGACGGAGTTGGCGACGAGAAAGCTGCGAAGCAGTTTCTCGTCTGCCATCAGGGACTATTTGTGACGCTCCGGCACAAATAGCCGTGCGAAAATATGATATCAAGCATATTTTCGCACTACCGCCTCCTGTCATTTCCTGTGCTTCATTTTCATATAACAAAAATATTCATAGCCTTTTGCTGTTGCCTTTATATCGTGGTCGAAGGATGTCCTCTCACCATCATAAACTCCCACCGATTCAACAATCCTCGCACCGCCACCGATAAAATGAAGTTTCATCAGCTTTTCGTTATAATCGTAGTCCTTAAGTTTCTGGAAAATTTCTGCCACATATTCCGCAGCCGCCTTCTTCATCAGTCCGGCATACGGTTCCGCAACATCCGCATCCCCGGTCTTCAAGAAGTTCTCCACCACTTCATCCGGCATCTTTGTTCCTGTCTCATCCAATACCCGGTTCCTGATCTTCAACGCACACTGCGATACCCCGAACCTCTCTGTCCATGCCCGGCTCTCCATCGCCCTTCCGTTGTTCAGATACATGACATTCATCGTACAGTTGCCGATATCCACAAGCAGATTCATTCCATTATAATTCCTCAGATTTTCTGCTACAGCCGAGTAGCATTGCGGCATGACCGTACACCCGGTAAATTCAACAGAGTAATCAATCCCTTTATACCGGAATCCTGCTGTGCGGTTCTGCATCAGATACCGCTTAAAATCCTCACGCTGTGCCTGCACCCACTTCAAGGGAAGCCCGACAGCAAGATGCACCTTTGCACTTGCGAGATTACAGATCTTTAATTCCTTCGCGATTGCCATAAGGGTAAGCACATAATTGTCCATATCCTCCTGTTTGTCAGAGATGAATCCTTTGTGACCTTCTCCTATGATGAAATAACTTCCGTCATACGGGGTATAATTACTGCTGAAAGCTGGCTTTTTGTCCTGCTTTATCACATCCATCCTTGTTACCGTGTGTCTGGTCTTGACATTGCCATAACCATGATCCACCCCGATGATAAGACTGTCTCCAAATCTGTATTCCGTTATCTTTTTCATAATAAAATCCTTCCTTTCTCCGTTTGATACTAAATTGCCGGAAACAATACATCTCATAGCAATATATTGTTTCCAGATTTTTGCCACGAAAAAAGGAGCAGTATCCCCACCACTCCTTAAACATCAGTTACGATATTAAACTATTCCGCTTCTTTCAGAGATTCCTGATAGGCAATCTCCGCATTCTCCTTCGCCTCCTTCATCCGCTTTTCTTCCTCTTTTGTTGTCGCCTCCGCTTTGATCCGTCTCGTCTCCGGCATGAACTTTGCCCTCCGTCTCTGCTGGTAGATGCGGTTGCGTTCCCGGCAGAACATCTTACGCTTGTGTTCCTCGATTTCCTCCGGTGTCATCTCCTGTGCGGGAAGTTCCATCTTCCCCACGAACCGGAGATAGATTTCAAGCTCCACCACCCGCTCCCCGTCAATGCGTTCCGCTTTATGGACAAGGATCTTTTCCACAAATTCATTCACTATCACAGGGGTAAGTTCCTTAATGTCCGTGTACTTATCTACAAGGGCAAGGAACTCCCCTGTCCGGTCGGTATCTTCCTTATACCGTGCAAGTTCTGCCTTTATTCTCTCGATCTCTGCCCCGATGTTATCCTGCTCTTTCTCATAATCCGAAGAAAGGATCTCATACCTCTTATCAGACAGTCTGCCGGATGCATTGTCCTCATATACCTTTTTGATCAGCGTATCCAGTTCAGCGTGTCTCTTTTCGTGCTTTTTCAGCTTTCTTCCAAGAGTTTTTACCGTCTGCTCATCCTTTACCTTTGCCGTGCTCCGTATGGAATTCACAAAGCTGTCCCTGTCCTCTGCCACGCACCTGCAGGCATATCGGATCGTTTCGAGCAATACCGCCTCTACCGCTTTTGTCTGGATATGATGCGAGGAACAGCCCGAAACAAATTTGTCATACGCCTTCTCATAAGTGCTGCAGTTAAAGGATTCCGGTTCATACCGCATCTTCCCGTTCGGCAGCCCTTTCCAGTCAGCACCCTTTCTGTAATGACCGGAATGCCTGTTCATCCGACATCCGCAGTCGGCACAGATCAGCTTGCCGGAATAGGGGCTTAACTCCCCGTTCTTATCCTGACGGTGCCTGACTTTATTTAACTCCTGCACCAGATACCACGTCTTCCTGTCAATAATCGCTTCATGAGTATCCTTGAAGATCAGTACATCCTCCGGGCTGTTTATGATCTGTTTTTTGGTCTTATAGGATTCCGTGGTCGTGCGGAAGTTGACCGTATCCCCCATATATTCAGGTTTTTCAAGCATACGCTGTATGGTAACTCCTCGCCATGCAAAAGGTGTGTCCATGTTGCAGCGGTTCTTATAGGGACCGATACCATTCCTCGCCTGATAATAGGACGGCTTTTCAATCTTATCCTCGGAAAGTCTCCTTGCTATCGTATACGGTCCGATCCCCTCTGCAGCCATCCTAAAAATCCTTTCCACGACCGGTCTGACTTCCTCATCCACGATCCATCTGTCCTTATCCCCCGGATCTTTCAGATAGCCGTATGGCGGGCAGTTCGTCAGTGGCTTTCCGCTGACTCCCTTTGCCTTATACGCATTTTTTACTTTCCTGCTGCAGTCCCTCAGATACCACTCATTCATGATATTGAGAAAAGGGGCGAATTCACTGCTGGCACTGACATCACTGTCAACACCGTTGGAAACAGCAACAAAATGGATTTCTTTTTCACGGAACACCACCTCGGTATAGAAACCGACCTGAAGATAGTTCCTGCCGATCCTGCTCATGTCCTTGCAGATGATCGTTCCGACCTCCCCATCCTCGACAAGTTTCATCATCTCATTCCACCCCGGACGGTCAAAATTGCCTCCCGACCATCCGTCATCCGTAAAATGCCTGAGATTGGTGTATCCGTTATCCTCTGCATAGGCTTCCAGCATTTTCTTCTGGTTCACTATGCTGTTGCTGTCCCCCACAAGTTCATCGTCCCTCGAAAGACGCTCATAAAGAGCCGTTATCTTATTCCTGTCATGCCGCTTTCCGTTCATGTCGAACTCCTTTCCGGCGGCTGACTCATCTGTGGTAACTCTATCTTACCACAACATGAGCCGCCCTGTACAGCCTCTTTTTGGATCAGACGCATTATTTTTTCCCCGGCGGTCTCCCCCTCTGTGGCACTTGTGAAAACCCTTACCTTAAACAATGTGTTCCCGATCCGGCGGTACATGATGCCTGCCTCGCCTGCTCCTGCCTGTTTCCCCATCTGCTCCCTTGCCTGTTCTTTTACCATGATGATCTCTCCTTCTCCTTGTTTTATTTGTTGAAATCGGGTATAATGTATTCCATGTGATGTAACCTATACTCTTAAAAACCAGAGTTTGTTGCTTTGAGTGGAATACATTGCTGTTTTGCGCGATGAACGGGATACAAGATATGCCTTTGTAACCGTTTCATCAGCAAAACAGGTTATCCTCTTTCACTTAAAGGAGAAATCCGGCTATCAAAGTGGAACCATTTTTTGAAAAATTTTATTTTTTTGTATCAAAATATAAAAAAAGTGTATCCGCTTACTGAAAAAGGAACATACCGAGAATGAATTATGATGACAGGAATGATGACGAAGAAAACTTAATATACGAGGAAAGTCCCCCAGATTTTCCAGACGGAATGAGCATTTATGAACCGGAGAACATGGATGATGATTCTGAACAATCAGACGACAGCATCGAAAATCCCGGTCCATCCAAAAAACTCCTAAAACGGGATATGCTCGCCATCGCATTAAAAAGGCTGGAAGATTCCGCAAGGACAGAAAATGATTTCCGGGACATCATCGACTGGTGGGACAGGCTCGACAGCAACCGGGAACGGAAAGGACAGATAAGAAATGAAGAATCTATTTGAACACACAAGCTCCTTATGGGCAAGATACAGTGATTATGAGATAAAAAAAGATAAGGAAGGTACAGAATATATCATCCCGAAAAAAGATGCAGAAATAAAGCTATACAGTCCTATGAAAGAGGCAGAACAGCTTGTGCTTGATACCATAAACCTCGGAAAAAAGCTGAATGAGCATCCCCCGGCTATGGTACGGAACACCCTTATCATTGATTATGCAAAAAAATACGGACTGATGGGATTCATCACAGCACTGCCGACAACTGCAGACTTTATCACTTATGAGAAAGTATATCTTCCCAAAAACCATTTCATCAAAAAAGAAACGATGGATACGGTAGAATATCTTGACCTTTTCTTTCCGTTTGAAAAGCCGGACTTCAAAAAACATAGTACGGAATCGACATGGGACATTTCCGGCGATGTGACCGGAATGGCACTTGCCATGACTATGACGGACAGACCGCAGGCTGTGGCGATGTGTTTGCAGAGGAACTATGCGGAGCCTGTGGACTGGATCTCAACCATGTGCAGTGACCTTGCCTTTACATGCATCGGAAGTTTTCTGTATTACCACGATTACGATAACCTCGATGATGTACAAAAAGACTTATTCCGGCAGGGGATGAAAGCCTTTGGTGCTATCTCCCCGACCTATCGGATTGCCCTTCTTGACAAGCCCTCTATCATATGGGATTTTAATTCCCTGATCCAGATGGTACAGATGATGTTCAGCTTTGTCCTGACGGACGAAGACAGCCCTCTAAGGC
>ONNE01000020.1 GCA_900319095.1 uncultured Eubacteriales bacterium
AGGAGCGGTGCTCGTCTCCCATCAGTACAGCCGCCATGCCCTGTCCTTGAAACAGGCACATTTCTATCTCGGACTGACCAACAACCCCAGCCCTATGTTCATACTATCCTTCTGTGGTCTCTATGTCCTTAAGTTGACAACCGGACAGGCAGCTCTATGTCTTTTTATCGTTGTCCTGTCCTCTTTGCTCGGAAGTCTCCTGACCTCGCTGATCATCCGTTTTCCAAAGACGGCTCTGACCCACTCTTCCGAATCCTTACAGCCTCCGCCACAATCTCTGGATGACATCATCCTTGAGAGCTTCCTTGTACTGGTGAAAATCGGTGGCTACGTCATTCTGTTCAGTATTCTCGGACAATGGATCCACACCATTCTCCCTGGAACATCCACCGTCTCCCGCACCCTGCGTATCCTGTGCAGCGGGATTCTTGAGATCACCAGTGGTGTCTCCTATCTGACAGACGTGGCGCTTCCAATCCGATTAAAAAAAGTCCTGACCATCACAATACTAACTTTCGGCGGATTTTCTGCTGCCGCTCAGACAAACAGTATCATAACAAAATCAGGACTTTCGACACCACTCTATCTCATCAACAAAGGACTAAACAGCGTCATCGCTTTTTTTCTCTCATCTTTGATCTTCCACGTTCTTTAAAAATGCGCTTTCCGGCACATTAAAATCATCCTTCTTTTCCTGCTGTTGTTTGTTCTCTCCGGCACTGAAATCATCCATCACCTCACTGCCCTGTCCACTCTGTACCTGTTCTTCCTGCGGCACATCCGGTTTCGCCTTCGGATTCAGCTGCGAAGCCAGTTCCTCTTTGTTATTTCGAATGACCTGTAAACTATTTTTCATCGCACTGTTGAGCATGCGATATTTGTTGTCCATCTCACGCAGCGACTCATTCAGACCTCTCTCCGCCTCGGTCAATAAGTCATTGGTATAGACAAGAGAGGCACGTCGCATCTGCTCGCACTCCTGTCTGGCCGCATTCAGGATCTCCTGCGCCTCTTTGGTCGCCTGATTCATGATCCCCTCTGCGCGCTGATAAGCCGTCTGCACAATTTCATTCTGATCGAGCAATTGAGCCGTCTGCTCTCTTGCCTGCGCCAGCATCGCATCTGCCTCCTGCTGTGCCTGACTCAAAATCCCGTCCCGGTTGTGAATAATCTTCTGGTAGCGCTTAATCTCTTCCGGTGCGCACATGCGCAGTTCATCCAGCAGATCGTATAACTCACCGCGCTCGACAACCGCCTTACTCGGATACAATTTAGAAGGCTTACAGTTCTCAACATAGTTATAAATTTCATCAATTGCCTGTTCAATTCTCGACGGATTCATCCTTATCTCTCCTTTTATTTCAACGAACTCTCAAAAAAATGTGCTGATTTGTCTTATACTCTTTTCTCTTGACAAATTCATATCTCTCTTCATCTATATAGTCCGGCTCAGTCTCAAGCGCTGACTCTATGATCACCAGCGTCCCCGGATGTACGATCCCGGATTCTCCCAGCAAAATGAGAATTTTTTCTTCCCATCCCTGGCGATAGGGCGGGTCTGCATAGATAATATCAAACGATACTCCCTGACTCTCCAACCGACGAATCGCGTAAGTGACTTCCACCGGCATGACAACTGCCTGATCGCTCAATCTGGTCTTCTCAAGATTTGCCCGGATACATCGCAACGGCTCCTTGCCAAACTCGACCAGATAGGACATCCTTGCTCCCCGGCTGATCGCCTCAATCCCGATCGCCCCACTGCCGCTGAACAAATCCAAAAACAAACTCCCCGGCACATCATCCTGTATCATGTTAAACAGCGTCTCCTTGATCCGGTCGGTCGTCGGACGCGTATCTTTTCCCTCCGGTGCCACCAAAGGAAGTCTTCTTGCCTTGCCAGCAATCACTCTCATGCAAATTTCCTCCCCATATCTATCTTTTATTGTATATGATACCGGTAATTTTTTCAAGTATAGTTTTCCGCCTGAAGCCATCCGGATCAGAGCGTAACCTGTCCCATATAGTTTTCTAACCGGCTCTTTAACCGCGAATTATTTTCATAGAGCTTTTCGATCTCCCGGTCGCCCATTTTTTTTGCCTCTTCCTGTGCCTGAATCAGTATCTGGGCATCGTCAAAAATATCTGCCAGCAAAAAAATGTGTTCCCCGCTCTGGCGGATGCCAAACAAATCCCCCTGACCGCGCAGCTTTAAATCTTCTTTTGCGATGTAAAAACCGTCATTGGAATTCTCCAAAACACGCAGTCTCTCTGTGCTCTCCTCTGACTCTCTCCCGGTCATAAAGATACAGTACGACTGTGCGGATCCTCTTCCCACACGCCCTCTCAACTGGTGAAGCTGCGCCAGTCCGAACCTCTCCGCGTTTTCAATCATCATAACCGTGGCATTCGGCACATCGATTCCCACTTCAATGACCGTCGTGGATACCAGAATGTCAATTGCCCCTTCTGAAAATCTCGACATGATGTCCTCTTTTTGTCTGGCCTTCATTTTCCCGTGGAGACTCTCGATCCGCACCTCATCCCGGTACATCTGACGAAGCTGTTCTGTGTAGAGTGTAACATTTTCCAATTCACTCTCTTCACTCATATCGACCATCGGACAGATGATATATACCTGATGTCCCTCCTGGACCTGATGAAGCATAAATTGATATGCGTTCGGGCGGTAGGCAGTACCCACGACACAGTTGCGGATGGGCAGTCTCATGGCCGGTCTCATATCGACAACCGAAAGATCCATATCGCCATACAATATCAGCGCCAGGGTTCTTGGAATCGGAGTGGCGCTCATGGCTAGTACATGGGGCTCCCTTCCCTTTTCAAACAGTATCTCCCTCTGTCTGACGCCAAACCGATGCTGTTCATCCGTGATGGCCAGAGCGAGTTCACAAAAATGAACATCTTCCTGGATCACGGCATGTGTTCCCACGACGATGTCCCACTCTCCCTTTGCAATCTTCTCCTTTGCCTCTCTCTTTTCTTTGGCAGTCATGGCACCGCTGAGCAGTCCGACCCGCACTCCCCGGTTTTCCATCCACTCACTCAAAACACGATAGTGCTGATTGGCAAGTACCTCCGTCGGCACCATAAAGACACTCTGCCATCCATTCAATGCCGTCTGATAAAGTGCCAGCACCGCCAGAATGGTCTTGCCGGAGCCGACATCTCCCTGCACCAGACGATTCATCGCAAATCCATCCATGAGATCCGACAAAATCTCCTGATATACCTTCTGCTGGGCCCCGGTCAGCTCAAAGGGAAGATCCCTTATAAAATCCTCCACCTCTTTTTGGGGTTTTATGACATAGACACTCCGGGAGCGTCCCCTCTTTTTTATGTAGCGGAGCGCAAGCTGATAAAAAAACAGCTCATCAAACACCAATCTCCTGCGTCCACTGAGCATCTGCGATTTATCTTTGGGAAAGTGGATCTGTTTTAGTGCCTTGCCATATCCGATCAGATCCTGTCTCTTGCGAATATCTGCCGGCAGGCATTCATAGAGATCCTCCGTCTCTTTCAAGGCATATTCCATCGCTTTGGTGATCGCATGATTGGTCAGGCCTGACGTGAGCGGATAGATCGGCCTGAGCTTTCCAACATATCTGCTAAACTCCTGTCTGGTATAAATCTTTGGCTGATCCAATGTGATCCTGCCGCTGCGAACCGCAACCTTTCCCCGGAGTATGTAGCGCCTCCCCATCTGCAGCTGATTTCGTAAAAACGGCATATTGAACCAGGTAACCGGCATACTTGCCGTCTCATCCTGAATCACCGTTGACAAAATCTTTAACCGGCCTCTTGTCTTCATCTGCGGCCGCTGAATCAGACTTCCCTCCACCGCTGCCATCTCTCCCTCCCGCAGAGAGCAGATGGATTGAATGGGTTTCCACTCATCATAGCCCCTTGGATAGTGCTCCAAAAGATCTGCAACCCGGAAAATATTGAGTTTATTCAGGCTCTTCTCTGCCTTTTCACCGATTCCCTTGATCACTCTTACTGAATCTGTCAGCTGCATGCCTTCTCCTTTTTTGTCTGTCTATGCCAAAAGCTCCTCGGCAAAGGCAAGATAATCGATCATTGTATTGCATTTTGGCGCATAATCGATCAGCAATACTTTTTTCTCCTGTGCCTCTTTTGTCTTGACGCACTCACGGATCGCTGTCTCAAATAGTTTTGTTCCCATCTCCCTTGCCTCCCGGTCAATCTCTTCCCTTGTCGTCTTATCCAGATTCGACCGTCCGGAATACTTGACCAAAAGCAGCCCCGCGATGGTAAGCGACCGGTTCTGCCGACGCTTTACTGCCATAATGGTATCATACAGCTGCTGAATTCCCTGGCGCGCGTAGGCATCTGCAGTCACCGGAATCACAACCTGATCGGCAGCGATCAGACAATTGTACAAGATCACATTTAAGGATGGCGCTGTATCAATCACAATATATTCATAACCATCCAGCTCGTCAATGGCATCTTTTAACCGGTAAAATCCCTCTACATCGCCATCCAAAATCTTTTCTGCTTTCGCTAAGAGCGGATCGGATGCGACAATATCACCATTTTCCATGTGCTGAATCGCATCTTCCATCGGCAGCTTGTCCGAATCGATCATAACATCATACAGTGTCGCCACATCTTCCACCTGCGCCTGATATGTACTGGTACTATTTCCCTGCGGATCTGCATCAATCAGCAGCGTACTCGCTTTTTTTGAAAGAATCCCCGCCAAATTGGTGGCTGTCGTCGTTTTACCAATCCCACCCTTTTGATTTGCCACTACAAATACTGTTGCCATTTTATCCCTCATTTCTGCGCCCTCTCATGCGCCCTCATAATTTTAAAAAGATATTTTTCCTTCCAGCTTTTTATTTATCACATAAAATACCGTCTGTTCCTCCGGTTTAATATAAACATCTACGCACTCAATCTCATCATCCTTAGCTCCCTGCCGGATCGCATCCTCTTTGATCAGATTTAAAAGATTGTCCTCAGACCGCTCTCTCCCCTGAAATTGAATCACAATGTTTTTCTTTGCCGTAGCAAAACCACCCGTGATCTTTTGTGCTCTCAAGACACTGCTTTTTCTTGCCATCGTTCATCCTCTCCTTGTTTGGTTCGTATTTTCATATCTTTGTCCAATACACAGACATTCTTCACCCAATCTTATTTTACGGTATATTCCATAAAATAGCAATCAAAAAAAAACGAACTCAAAAGAGTTCGCATATTGCCCACGGTAGTGGACCTGGCGGGAGTCGAACCCGCGTCCAAACCGGAATCCCACGTTCTTCTACTATCATAGTCTGTTATTGCGCTTTTCAAACGAAAAGCCCTTCCCTCATTCAGGCGGAAACAGACAGCCACCTAAAATCGGTAGTTTCATAAGATCTCTTATCTGCGCAAAACTTAA
Source organism: uncultured Eubacteriales bacterium (assembly GCA_900319095.1). Lineage (GTDB taxonomy): Bacteria > Bacillota > Clostridia > Lachnospirales > Lachnospiraceae > Eubacterium_F. Next base: position 5,432 of record ONNE01000020.1, read on the forward strand.
CAGATAAGGTTCCCTACAAAGGATGATACCGAATCTAAGTTGTAGGACGCTTACATCCGGCAGCCGCCATAATTAGGCAGCGTATGCTAATTTATTATTATCAGCGTTTAATTTTATGTCTGTGTTTTAACGTGGTCACAGTCCACGGATAGCTTCACCGTCTTCAGCCGGCCTGTCGAAACCAGTACAAGCCCGTACAAATGAATTTTTATAGATAATACCATACGTATTTTATGCTGTCAAGGGCATTTTATACCAATTTCCCAAACTCTAAAATGACCTTTTCAATGTCGTCTTTGTTTTTCAACAGATACTGTGCCGGATTGGTCTGTGCTTCTATGCGGTCATAGAGTGGAAGCAACAGGCTCTCCTCCCCATATCCGCGCATGCGTAGTCCCTCGGACGAAAGATCTGCGATTTGTTTTGCCAATTGATAGCAGTCGTTTTTATCCACAAAGGAAGGAAACTGTGTCCTGCAAAAGAGTTTCCTCAGCTCGGATGCGGTATATCCCCTGCCGTATAAAACAGTATCCCGTGCCAGGATCTCATCCAATTCTCTCACTTTTTCTTTTAACCCAAGATGAAAAGCGGCAACCAGCATACTGTCCGACATCGGCTGACAGCAGACACTCCGAAATTCAATCGTCCCGCGAAATGTCAGATCCTCGAATTTGAATGTCCGCAAATATTCCAGATCTCCGATCTCCGGCTGGAAAACGATGGTCTGATAGGATTTTTTTTGAATGTCGTAGTATTCCCCGGAAATCTCATCCCGGTCAAAATAGTCCAAAATAGGAATTGGCTCAAAATTGATATATTTCTCTTCCCTTTCCACACAGTAGATACTGGTGGATTCAATATAGTCCTGTAACTCTTCAACTGTCTTAGGAATCTTTTCGAACATTCCAATGTTATGTGGATTGATTCCGTGCGTGCTGTCCTCCCAGAACATATCTCTGGCACACTGCAAATCCTCCCGCTCTCCCAAGAGAACAGAATTGGAAAACAGCATTGCCTTGATCGGCTCCAGTTTCGAAAATGCCCGGATGGTCGGAATCAGTTCTTCATAATCAACGTCCAGCTGTACCTGGGAGGCACTGGAAAATAGTCCGTAGTCCGTATAGAAATGAAAATACTTATTGATCCGGTAGTTCTGACAGGATTTTAAATGGTGGAATAACATCCGATAGCGCCCATTGGGAATCGGCTCGCTGTAATTGTAGTTCCGATAGGGATTGACTCCCATCCCGGTCATCGTATAGTCATATTTCTCCCACTGGTTTTTCAGAAATGTATAATACCTCTCAAACCTCTCTTTGATGCGAAACAAATTCTTTTCTTTCCCCATCGAGAGCTCAAGATTGTTATAAGAACAGTCATAAGACAAAATATCCCCCGTCGCAGCATGAATTGCGGCACATATATTTCCATCGTCATCAGTTTTTTCTGTCTCAAATCCAAATTCCTCCATAAAAGCCGCTGTGACACGGTGTACATTGGCAAACTCTACCGGTTTCTTTTTGAGATTAAGAATGGGAATCTCAATCTCAACACCAATATAGCCCTCTCTGGATTTTTTCGTCGGTGCTATGTATTTTTCATACAATCTGTCTTTGATCTGCTGTCGTTCCATTGATTATTCTCCTGTTAAAGATTGGCAAATATCTGATAGATATATTTCATATCCTCTTCATTTACAATGTATTCGTTTCCGTGATTTGTCCCGACCCTTGTCATTCTCCCATCCTCAAACGCCAAAAGAGTGGTAAACGGAACCGGCTTCCAGCTCTCCTTGTCTCTCCCGAGCGGCTGTGTCGAAAATATCGTTCCGTCCCGGCTCTCCCGATGAAATAGAGAGGATTGATAATTTGTGTGCACATACATGACCTCTGAATCATAGAGCAAAAAATTCAACTTATTTCCCTTTGAGAGCCCACACACCAGATCATCCAAAAATTGAAATCTCTCTTCTTTCGTCCATTTGCGCGATCCCTCTGCAATGCCCCGGTTGATCTGATCGACTATGTGCATGAGAATTCTCTCGCTGTCAGTATCTCCCGTCTGAGTGGCAACATATTTCGCAATGGGCGGGTAGTCAAAAATGGTGCCATTGTGATTCAGCGTCCAGCGACGCCCCGTATCATCTTTGAGTGAAAAGGGATGACAATTTTTATAATCCACATTTCCGATCGTTGCATACCGGATATGCGCAAAAGCGGTCTTCTCCCGGATCGGCATCGACAGGCGCTGCTTTAAATACTGACTCTTGTTTGCAGATACCGGCTCCTTCTCAATCACCGACTCCGTCCCATCCATGCGGGCCAGCCCCCAACCGTGAGGATGTTCCACACAGTGCCGGTAAAACTCTTTCAGATAATCATTTAAATATATTTTTTCTCTGGCTAAAACTCCAAAAATCTCACACAAACCACTTCCCCCTCTCCATTATCTATCCCTGAACAATCTTTTGCGTATTTTCTCTCGCAAGGACCATGCCCCTGCCCACAAAATCGCTGCCATATTCCCGGAGCAGCCTTGTGACATAGCGGTTTTCTTTCGGCTTCACGATTTTGTCCAGTTGATAGGATAAAACCGGCAGGACATCCCTTTCTGTGTCCAGTTCCCGGTAAAAATCCATCATATCTCTCAATATATGTTCTGCCAATCCCCGGATTGGCTGTCCCTCACCTTTTTC
>ONNE01000081.1 GCA_900319095.1 uncultured Eubacteriales bacterium
ATATAGGATATCAACAGACCAACATACAGGAATGTGAACAGCGTCTGAGCGACTTGCCCGATCTCATATTTCGGATACCGGAGCACATAGAGAATCAAGAGCACGATCAGAAGCAGTGTCAACAGTGCCATAAACCAATTGGTCCATCCAAAAAAGAGCAGGACATCATACGCAATAATGCCACTGTATAGCACAGCGGCAAAGGAATGCTTTTCTAAATGAAACACGCGCAATAGCTCATAACCACCAATCAGCGCCAGTATTCCAAGCGCCACTGCCAGCCATACATTGCCAAAGTACAGCAGAACAATCGCCGCTGCCACCAGCACAATTCCACTTATCAAGCGTGTCACAAACATTTATACTCCTCCATAGCGACGCTCTCTTCCATTGAAGGAATCAATCGCCTTTTTTAGTTCCTCTTTATCAAAATCCGGCCACAGTACATCCGTAAAATAGAATTCTGTATAGCCAAGCTGCCACAAAAGGAAATTCGACAATCGTTTTTCTCCGCTCGTCCGGATCAACAGATCCGGATCCGGAATCCCTTTCGTGTCCAGATAGTCCGCAAATAACTCTTCCGAGAGCTCCTCTCTCTTTACACGACCCTCTTCTACATCGGCACAGAACATCTTCATCGCCCTGAGCATCTCATCTCTGCTTCCATAATTGAGTGCCACTTGAAAATGAAGCCCGGTACAGTCTTTTGTCGCCTCTTCCAGTTCGCGAATGCTCTGTTTCAGATCATCATCCAGCGGAGTGATATCTCCCAAAACTTTCACACACATATTGTTTTTCGTGCTTCGCTTAATACAGTCTTTTAAGTACTGTCTGAGAAGTTTCATCAAAGCATCGACTTCATCTTCCGGTCTTTTCCAGTTCTCAGTAGAAAAAGCATAGACAGTTAGATAGCGAATGCCGAGATCATAGGCATCTTCACAGATCTGCTCCACTGTTTTCGCTCCCGCCACGTGTCCTGCTTTTCTCGGAAGAAGACGTTTTTTTGCCCATCTGCCGTTTCCGTCCAAAATTATCGCCACATGTTCCGGCACTTTATAATCCTTTTTCTCCATCCCAGATTCTCCTCACAGGCAATCACACAGTCATCACTTCGTTGGATTTTCCATCAATCGCTTTATCAATCTCAGCGGTAAATTTATCTGTCAGCTTCTGTATCTTATCCTCCAACTGTTTTTGTTCATCTTCGGAAATTTCATTTGCCTTCGCCTGTTTTTTGACATCATCGTTTGCATCCCTGCGGATATTCCGGATGGCAACTTTGGCAGCTTCTCCCTTTTTCTTGACATCCTTGACCAGCTCTTTACGTCTCTCCTCTGTCAATTCAGGAAAAACAAGACGAATCACTTTGCCGTCATTGGCCGGTGTCAGCCCCAGATCCGATGAAAGAATCGCTTTCTCGATATCCTTGATCAGATTTGACTCCCAAGGCTGAATCTGAATCATTCTCGCCTCCGGAACCGATATATTGGCCACGCTCTGCAGCGGTGACATCGTACCATAATAATCAATCTGAATTTTGTCTAAAATTCTCGGATTGGCACGTCCCGCACGAATGGATGTATACTCGCTCTCCAAGTTGTTTAATGTCTTCTCCATCTTTTCTTCAAACACTGTTAAATCCATAACAAACCTCCATTGATTCATCTCATTTTTTAATCGTTGATTCTGTTAATTAATCTGCCTCGATCATGGTACCGTTGCAGTTCCCTCTCACGGTATTCACAATACTATTCTCTTCATTTAAACCAAATACACACATCGGCATCTTATTTTCCAGACACAGGACAGCTGCCGCAAGATCCACGACACCGAGCTTCTGATCCACAATCTCTGACATCGTCATCGTATCGATTTTTTTCGCATCCGGATTCACTGCCGGATCCGAGTCATAGACACCGTCAATCGACTTAGCTGCCATAATGATATCAACATCCAGTTCAATCGCGCGAAGTGCCGTCGCAGTATCCGTTGAAAAATATGGATGTCCGGTTCCTCCTGCCAGAAAAACGACCATGGATTTACTCAAATATTTATTGACCCTGTCTTTTGAAAAAAGTTTGGTAAAAGAGCCACATTCAAACGGTGTCAGCACCTGTGTCATCAGTCCGACAGAACGACAGATTTCCGACATATAGATGCAATTCATGACCGTTGCAAGCATACCGATCTGATCTGCTTTTGTGCGATCGATGGTCTCACTGGTGCGTCCGCGCCAAAAATTTCCTCCTCCGATCACAACCGCAACTTCTACCCCATCCTCTACCAGCGCTTTAATCTGATCTGCCACCCGGACACAGGTGGCCTCGTCAAACCCGGTCGAACGATCTCCCGCCAACGCCTCACCACTTAACTTTAATAGTATTCTCTTATAGCTACCCATATCAAACCTCATTTCCGCATGCCAATAGGCTGACTTACATTCTAACATAACTTTTTTAAGTATAACATAAAAGGGAATCGGGTGCAAGCAGACAATGTTCTTACATCTGCGCGCGTATCTCTTTCAATTCATCCACCGAAAAAGAATAATTCGAATTACAGAAATGACAATTCATCTCGATGGCCTCACCCTCCTCCAAAATTTTGTCGATTTCCTTTTTCCCAATGGCAAACAACGCCTTTTTTACACGTTCCTTTGAACAGTTACACCAAAAAGAAGCGCTCATCCTCTCCGGATGAATGACCGGATCCAGCCCCTCCAGGATGGTTTCCAGCATCGACTCCGGGGAATGACCCTTTGTCAAGAGGGTAGTGACCGGCTCAATGCTCTTTAGCCGGTCCTCCAGCTGCGCAATCACTTCTTCCGAGGTGTCCGGCATCAGCTGGATGATATAAC
>ONNE01000131.1 GCA_900319095.1 uncultured Eubacteriales bacterium
CCGGTGTGTCGTCCTGCCTGACATCAACCGCCTTTTGAATAATGATCGGACCACTGTCTGTCCCCTCATCCACAAAATGAACGGTCGCCCCCGTCACCTTGTTGCCCCTGGCAAGTACACTCTCATGTACCTTCAAGCCATAATATCCGGCACCACAGTGTGACGGAATCAACGATGGGTGGATATTAATCATCCGTCCCTCATAAGCCTTGACTAAATTTTCCGGCAGGATGACAAGATATCCGGCCAGCACAACCAGATCAATCCCGCTTTGATCGAGTCTCTCAATCATTGCTTCGCCAAAGGCATCTCTTGAACCATAATCTTTCGGACTCACGACAGCCGTTGCCACTTGTTTTTTTTGTGCCCGCTCCAGCGCATAGGCACCCTCTTTATTGCTGATCACCAGGGAAACTTCTGCGTTGGTAATTCTGCCGTCATCCACAGCATCCAAAATCGCCTGTAAGTTGGTGCCACCACCGGACACAAGAACTGCCACCCTTAACATAACGTGATTCCTTTCTCGCCTTCTACAATCTCGCCCACTACATAAGGAGTGTCTCCCGCTTTTTTGATTGCCTCCATGGTGCGGTCCACCTCGTTCTTGTCGACTGCCACAATCATGCCCACTCCCATATTGTAAGTGTTAAACATGGATGTTTCTGAGACATTTCCATCGTTTGCCAGCATTTTAAAGATCGGTGGAACCACAAAGCTGTTCTTATCAATTTTGGCATGCGTCCCCTCCTTGAGCATACGAGGAATATTCTCATAGAAACCACCGCCGGTAATATGACTGCATGCCTTGATCTTAATACCGCTCTCTTTGATTGTTCGGAGCGCCTTTACATAAATTTTAGTCGGTGTCAGCAGGGTTTCACCCAATGTCTCATCACTCTCCAGACACTCATATTTTCGATTCAGCGCCTCTTGATTCATGGAAAACACACTGCGCACGAGAGAATACCCATTGCTGTGAATTCCGGATGATGCCAGACCGATCAAAACATCCCCCGCCTTCAGGTCTTTGCCGGTAATCATATCTTTTTTGTCAACAATTCCAACCGAAAAACCTGCCAGATCATATTCATCAACCGGATAGAATCCCGGCATCTCAGCTGTCTCTCCACCAATCAGTGCAGAGTCCGCCTGACGGCATCCTTCTGCAACACCACTCACAATCTTCGCAATTTTTTCCGGCTCATTTTTTCCACATGCAATGTAATCCAGGAAAAACAATGGCTCTCCGCCTGCGCATGCAATATCATTCACACACATAGCAACACAGTCAATCCCAATCGTGTCATGTTTGTCTAAAAGAAATGCCAGCTTTAACTTCGTCCCAACGCCATCGGTTCCCGATACAAGCGTCGGCTCCTCCATTCCCACAAACTTTTTCATCGAGAATGCACCTGAAAAACCTCCAATATCCGTCAATACCTCCGGTCTCATCGTTGAAGCAATATGTTCTTTCATCAGAGCGACTGCCTTATATCCTGCCTCAATATCCACTCCTGCCTTCTTATAATCCATTTTGGCCTCCTTAATTAATAAATCTTAAATGTATATGATTTTGACTTCTTGAAGCTGCCGATACCTTTTACCTGCATTGTTGCGGTACCGACATAGCGGTTGTTTGCTAAAATTACTTTATAATCCCGGTTCTCTTTTAATTTTTTACCTTTCCACTTTACTGTTATGGATGGTTTGATTTTCTTTCCGGTTCGATAATAGCGCTTGGCAAGACCGGTCACCTTTGCTTTCTTGATCGAGACCTTCTTGATCTTAAAGTAGCGCTTGATCGTTCCGGTATAGTTATCGATTCCCTTTATGGTGATCGTAGCGGTTCCCGCCTGCTTATTCGATGTATATTTTACAGAATAATCCGTTCCTTTTACCAGTTTTTTGTTCCCTAACGTAACGGTAACTCCCGGCTTAATCTTCTTTGCCGTATAGGAATAAGAGGATTTATACCCCTTGACATCTGCCAGAGTAAGAGATGCCGGCTGAATGGTAAAGGTTTTTGTCAGGCTTCCCGTATAGTTATGGATACCGGTCAAAATCATCTTCGCTGTTCCCACATTGACATTCGCGGAATAGTTCACCGTGTAGTCGACTCCCTGTACAAGCGTTACACCGTTCAACTTCACTTCAATTGCAGGGCGGATCGCCTGTCCGGAGAACGAGTAGGTGCCCAGTCCCTCAACCGTCGCCTTGGCAATGGTGGTATCCAGTTTACCGTACTCACTCTCTGCCGCTGTCAAAAGTGAATAATTCGTCACCATAGACCTCTGCAAAGTGTTGAGCGAATTGTAAGAGGCTCTTGCATTTTGAATGGCATCTTTGGAGGCAGCTGTCACCGTGCCGATTTGAGAAATCAATGCCGTGGTTCTTGCCGCCACATTCTGATTGAGCGCCATCAATTGCTGCTCTGCCGTATTCAGCGCTGTATAGCGGCTCGCTCCCACATAAGTTTTCGCGCGCTCGCTCAGATTGTTATAGGATTCTTTCACCTGGTTGATGTATTCCTGATCTTCCAGGGTAAAGCTGTTCTGAATGGATGCAATGGAAGAAATCACTCCCTGTGCCTCCTGCACATCCTGATACATCTGGTTGAAGTCATCGATATTATATACCTGAGGTTTCAAGTCACTGCGAAGATTACTGTATGCGTAGTGAATACTCTCCATCTGCGGAAGCTTTGAACTCAGCGTTATTTCATCCATCTCAAGTAACTCCTGAATGCTCTTGATCAGTGAAAGGACCGATGACTCATCATCCAGAACCGAAGCATTCGAAATCATATCAGCCACACCGCGAATGCCCTGATATCGAACGATAAACGTCTGATATGCCGTATAGGCATCCTCAAACAGACCCTCTACCTCTTTGTAGTTCTCTTCACTCTCAACCACGCCAATGCCATCAATCTTCTCCTCGATCTCCTCAGCTCCTGTGCTGACCCGAACCGCACTCAGCACCCTCTCTACATAGCTCTCCGGAACCATCGTCTTTGTCTCTTCATCCAGCTCTTTGTAGTATGATTCATACACCTTTAATGCCTCTGAAATCTGAGTAAGATTCGTCAGATTCTCTGCCAGAGCCATCGCTTTTTCCTCAAATTCAACAACCTTTTTGTACTGTCCAAGAAGGGTGTTGATCTCTCTGCTGTTAAAGAGAGAATAAACGGAGAGATCCGTATCGGCATTGAGCTCATCCACTGCCTCCGACAAAGTCTTGACCTTCGCCTTAATGTCATCCGTCATGACTGTAAAGGTACCGACCTGATAATATGCTTTCTCAACGTTCCACTTTAACTCTGCTTTCTCAAAATCACTGTAATTATCAATCAATTCACCGGAATTCGTATAACTTCCGAGGCAGTTAAAGTAAAACTCAGACTTGAGGAGTTCTTTATACTGTGCATCCACCGTCTGGCAGGCATCGTCCACGCGCTCCATCGCTGTATTGAAATTCTGCTTATAGACTTTCTCACTCGACAGTGCCGGAATCTTGTCAATGGTATTCTCAGCATCTTTAATCAATTCCATCAATCCGACAATCTGTCCAAAGTGCTCATGATTGTTGTATTGATCGTTGATCGTCGAGGTATAAACCTCATTTACATAGCTGTCCTCATACAGAGGAAGAATCACATTGTACTGTGCTTTTGATAATTTTTCAGCCAAAAAGTCATCGATCAGATCATATAATTGCTGCGCCTTATCCCCCAGTACTGACTCCTGTTTCGTCGAATAGGCATCCGAAAAATCCTGAACCGTCGAGTAAACCGGTGTCGTGTCCCCGGCCGGAGTCGTCTTCTCCGCAACATATGTATCCAGTTCTGAAATCTCACCGGAAACAAGGTCACCGGAACTCAATAAATCCGCGAGCTTAACAATATTCTCTGCCAGCTCCTCTGAGTAGGTGTCCGATGTATATTCCTCAACCGTCGGCACCTCAGATACAATGGCATCGACATATGTTTTGCCGGTACTCACAGCATCTATGTCATCTGCCTGTACCGTATGCACCGGCACGACTGACACGATCATCACGAATGCCATTAGAAAAGAAATTATTTTTTTCAAAATGATATCCTCCTTACTCTCATGATCTATAAACAAAACGACCACGTTTTTTACAATAATATATATACATTTTACCTTGTTCGGGCAAAAATATCAACAAGAAATCCTTTTCATCTCATGAAAAATCTGTTACAATGGGTATTAGTTTTCTATAAACAATCGAAAAAAACATTTAGGAGGAATCGTAAAATGCCAAAGAAAGGGTCTCTTCTTACTTTTCGACCGGATATCAAAGTGGTCGATGCAACCATTCGCGACGGAGGACTGGTCAATGACTTCCGTTTTTCAGATGAATTTGTAAAAGCGCTTTATTGTGCTAATGTTGAGGCCGGCGTTGACTATATGGAGCTGGGTTACAAAGCATCCAAAGATATTTTCGATGAAACTAAGTTCGGTCCTTGGAAATTCTGTGATGAAGACGCAATCCGACGCATCGTCGGAGACAACGACACAAACATGAAGCTCTGTGTCATGGCCGATGTCGGCCGCTGCAATTTTAAGCGCGATATCATCAGCCGCGAAAACAGTGCCATTGACCTCATTCGGATCGCAACCTATATCCACTCTATACCGGCCGCTCTGGAAATGGTTGAATATTGTCACGATCTGGGCTATGAGACAACGGTCAATATTATGGCAATTTCGAATGCCAAGGAGTCTGAAATTGAAGAAGCCTTACAGCTGATCGGCAAGAGTTCCGCTGACGGAATCTACATTGTCGACAGTTATGGCGCTCTTTACATGGAGCAGATTGAAGACCTGACCGCAAAATATCTGGCGATGGCAGAAAAATATAAGAAATTTGTGGGCATGCATGCCCACAACAATCAGCAGCTGGCATTCGCCAATACCATCGCTGCCCTCACAAACGGTGCCAGTTATCTGGACGCAACCGTGTGTGGCATGGGACGTGGGGCCGGCAACTGTTCCAGTGAGCAGCTGCTCGGATTTTTGAAAAATCCAAAATATGACATCATCCCGATTTTAAAATTCATTGAGAAATATATGGAACCGCTCAAAAAATCCGGTGTTGTCTGGGGTTACAATATCCCTTATCTGTTGACCGGCCAGACAAACCGTCATCCGCGCAGCGCAATTGCCGCAACCAAAGAAAAACGCAAAGATTATCTGCAATTTTTGTTAGAATTAGATGATAAAGAATAAGACTTACTCTAAGTCGGATAAATCACGAGACATTGAATCTGTCGGCAACGGCTCTTGCGTTGCGGCAGATTCATTTTCGTTTGAAGCCTGACCGGACACACCGGCCGGTGTCACCTGCGAATCACTGTTCGCCCCCGCATCGACCGGAGTCTGCACATCCGTCTCCTGTGTCCGAACCGGAAGATCTTTGGTCATATTCGTGACGTTATCTTTCACTTCACTTAAATTGGCAAGAATGCGGTCCAGTTCCTGAATCGCCAGCTGACCATCTTCCTCCGTGGTACCGGCAATGCTCTTTTGTATATCCGCAGACATCCGGGTCAGCGTTTCTTTCATATCCGTAAAAGATGAATCAACAACAAGTGCATGATCGTTCGCCATTTTTTCGATATCTGCATAGATCTGAAGTGCCTGTGCGCTCTTTTGCCGAATGGTTTCCTCTGTCTCTTTGCGAATTCCTTTTGAGCACCCTGTCACAAGTCCCAGACAGATCAACATAATCAATCCACCACATAAAAGCATACGATTCTTTTTCACTCTCATTTTTTCATCCTCTCCTGCCGATCTTTGTCCTATTGTCTGCTCCAAACAGTTCCCTCTCTGGTATCCTTGAGAATAATTCCCTTAGCCGCCAGCTCATCGCGAATCTCGTCCGCTCTGGCAAAATTCTTCTCTTTCTTTGCCGCCTTTCTCTCTTCAATCATCGCTTCTACATAGGCAGCCAGATCCGAATCCAATTCCTCTTTTTCAAATGCCCGCGACAGCCCAAGTGAAAGCACGGTGTCGAAGCTGGAGACTAACTCTCTTTTGGACGCATCCTGAATATCTGCTTTTAACATATCATACAAAACCGTAATCGCAGAGGATGTGTTGATATCATTGGCAAGCGCTTCTGCAAACTTATGTGTATACAGCGAAACTTCTTCTTCATCCGCATTTCCATCCGATGAAAGATTGCGGATCCGCTGAATCAATTTGTCATAAGTTGTCGCAACATTGTCCAGTGCTTCCCATGTAAATTCCAGCGGTTTCCGATAATGAGACAATAGGCAGAACATACGGTACACCATCGGATCGTATCCCTTTTCCTTTAATAAAGAGACGGTCAGAAATTCTCCCTTTGACTTGCTCATTTTTCCATTTTTTGTATTTAGATGATTGACATGGAACCAGTAGTTGCACCACTTATGTCCCAGATAGGACTCGCTCTGTGCGATCTCATTGGTATGATGTGGAAAAATGTTATCCACTCCACCGCAGTGTATATCCATATATTCACCCAAATGCTTCATACTTATACAGGAGCACTCAATATGCCATCCCGGATATCCAATCCCCCATGGACTCTCCCATTTCAACTCCTGATTCTCAAATTTTGATTTCGTAAACCAAAGCACAAAATCTGCCTGATTTCTCTTATTCTCATCTTCGCTCACATCTTCTCTTACTCCAACCTGAAGCTCCGCCTCATTTTGCGAAGACAATACATAGTAGTTTTCTAGTTTGGAAGTGTCAAAATAAATGTTTTCACCGGCACGATATGCATATCCCTTCTCGAGAAGCACTTCGATCATATGAATAAATTCCGGAATACAATTGGTCGCAGGCTCTACAACGTCCGGTCTCTTTATATTGAGTTCTTTACAGTCGTTCATGAATGCATCCGTATAAAACCGCGCAATATCCATCACGCTTTTATTCTCTCTCTTTGCCCCGGCAAGCATCTTATCCTCTCCGGTATCGCCATCACTTGACAAATGTCCGACATCCGTAATGTTCATCACCCGCTTGACATCATATCCCACAAACCGAAGATATTTTTCCAGAATATCTTCCATAATATAGCTTCGAAGATTCCCGATATGGGCAAAGTGATATACGGTCGGTCCACAGGTATACATCGCCACTTTTCCCTCTTCATTTGGCACGAATTCTTCTACCTTTTTCGTCAATGTATTGTAAAGACAGGTTTTTACTTTCAGCATTTTATGTCATCCTCTCTCTGATTTTCTTTCTTCATTATAAAAAGCATTGACATATTTTTCAAGTTATTTTTTGATATTTGACATACGTACGAAAATAGAGTAGAATCTTTTTGGAAAAAAAGTAACGGAGGCACATCATGAGTATACATTACAAAAAAGAAATCATTTCTCCGGAAGTATTACAGGAATTATATCCTCTTACGGAAGAACAAAAAAACAAAAAGAAAGAGCGGGATTCACAGATTCGCTCTATCATCGAAGGAGATTCGGATAAATTTTTAGTCATTATCGGACCTTGTTCTGCAGACCACGAAGATTCCGTGTGCGAGTACACATCCCGCCTGGCAAAAATCCAGGAAAAAGTGGCGGATAAGATCTTGATCATTCCACGTATCTATACAAACAAACCAAGAACAACCGGCGAGGGATATAAGGGAATCGTTCATCAGCCGAACCCGGAAAAGAAAGAAGATTTTATGGAGGGACTCATTGCGATGAGAAAAATGCATCTCCGCTCCATCTCTGAAACCGGTCTGTTCGCTGCAGATGAAATGCTCTACCCTGAGAACTATCCATACATCCGTGATATCCTTTCCTATGTAGCTGTCGGAGCACGCTCTGTGGAAGACCAGCAGCACCGCATGACTGTCAGCGGAATGGATGTACCGGTCGGAATGAAAAATCCGACCAGTGGAGATATGTCTGTTATGCTCAACTCCTGTATTGCGGCACAGGCATCTCATACATTTTTATACCGCGGTTACGAAGTAACGACCGATGGAAATCCACTGGCCCATACAATCTTGAGAGGTGCGGTCAATACGCACGGACAAAATATTCCAAATTATCACTACGAGGATTTGGAGCGTCTGCACGAGAAATACTCTCTGTTAGATTTAAAGAACCCCGCCTGCATCATTGACTCCAACCACTCCAATTCCGGCAAAAAATACTATGAACAGCCACGAATCATTGAGGAAATCATGCATAACCGCAATATCAATCCGGCAATTGGTGAGCTGGTCAAAGGTGTTATGGTCGAGAGCTATCTGCTTCCGGGCAGCCAGAAAGTAAACCAGCACGAATTTGGCAAATCGATCACAGACCCTTGTCTGGGATGGGAAGAAACCGAACGACTGATGGACAAAATTGCCAGTCATTTATAGAAGGATAAAATCAGTTTAGAGTAACCATGTCGTCATCATCATAGACGGAAATATTCGGACCCGTTTTCGGTTTTTTAGTTGCTTTAGGCTTTGTTGTCGATTTTGCTTTTGGCTTGGCAGTAGGTACAGCTGTCGGTTTTGCCGTCGGACTCGGTGTCGCTTTTGCTCCTTTACTGATTACAAGTTTGACAACCGTATTCTTTTTTACATAAGTCGATGCTTTTTTACTCTGTGAAATAACACGTCCCTTTTTGACTGATGTACTATATGATAAATCAGTCTTATACTTTAAATTTGCTTGTCTTATTTTCTTTATCGCTTTTGTTTTGTTTAGCCCCACCACATTGGGAACCTTAATTTTAGTCTCAGGCGTCGCTGTAGGCATCGCTGTTGGCTCCTCAGTCGGCACAACCGATTGTTCTTCCGGTGGGGTTGTTTCAACAGATAATTCTTCTATACCGGATTCAGATACAGCAGATTCGGTTGCACCCAGATGTTCCGTATTCATGTTACCAACACTCTTTGCTTCGTTCTCATGCTTATGATATTTACTTGCAAAAAAGAAAGTACCCCCAAGTAAATTCTTCAATTGGCACTCCGTTTTCCATCTCTTTCAAAATTGTATTAACCTCAGAAATAATGTAGTCACTCTCAGAATACTGAATCAAAAGATCATGCTTTACTGTCTGCATCGCATTCGGTATATTCTGTCCTGCTGACACAGAAACTGCTAAAGACTCCAGTAGATCAACAAACTGCTTTCGCAATTTATTTTTTCTTTTTTCAAGCAGATTTTTTCGAACCATAGGCATTACAATGCGCCAGGCAGCCAAGGCAAATAAAAGCATCACTGAACTATTGATAAGGTAAGTCAATTTCGTTGGTTCTCCATGCTGATTGAGACCAATACCTCCATAGAACAGATAACCAATCAATGCACCAAGAGAACAAATTATAACAGAATACAAAAGCCATTCTGTTTTCTTCATATAATATACATTATAATTTAGCAACCGGGTTCTCGTCTTCGAATAATAGTATTCCGGTTCTCTCTCTCTTTTTCTCGACAATGCCATCTTAAAAATATCCTCCTCTTTTATATCTCAACATGAATCCCTGCAAGTTTTAATTTATAATCATTTACCATTTTGTTCTCCGTGCGTTTTAATGAGCCACTTACTTTCTCAATCGTACTATCACTGTCCTCCTCGAATATATAGAGAGGATTTAACTGTATTTGACCGTCTTTATATTCCAAAACTTCTGTTATCTGCATTGTTTTTCTCGAGTGATCGCGCAGTCGTGACAGATGAATAATAATATCGACAGCCGAGGCAATCTGCTGTCGAATTGCCTCCAAGGGAAGACCATCCGCTCCCTGCAGTACCATAGTCTCAAGACGACTCAGCATATCATAAGTGGAATTGGCATGTCCTGTGGAAAGACTTCCATCATGCCCGGTGTTCATTGCCTGGAGCATATCCAGTGCTTCTCCGCCTCTGACCTCGCCAACTACGATGCGTTCAGGTCTCATTCGAAGAGAGGACTTTATCAAATCCCGGATTGTGATAGCTCCTGCTCCGGAGGCATTGGCGTTTCTCGTCTCCATGCTAACTAAATTATCAATGCCTGTAATCTGAAGTTCTGCCGAATCCTCAATCGTGATAACCCGCTCCGTTTTCGGTATGTAATTCGAGAGTGCATTTAAAAAGGTTGTCTTTCCTGATCCGGTTCCTCCCGATTCTGTCACTCATCAATAACCAGATGATTTTTATTGTCTTTATCCTTCAGATAACCATAAGCAGCGAAAGGACCGATATACTCCCCGTTCCGCCTCTTGATATCCATGTGGCTTCTGATCTTGATGGATATGTCATGGCAATATGCGTCATTGATCAGATTCTTGAAGGGAATGATCATGTCACTCCCCATATCCTCATTGATACTGTCATATCCGTCAGTAA
>ONNE01000099.1 GCA_900319095.1 uncultured Eubacteriales bacterium
AATCATAAGATGTACATCAAAAAAGAGGTTGGAATACTCCCTCAATCCCTCTACGACGGGCAGCCCAAAGGACAGATTGGGCACAAAAACCCCATCCATCACATCAATATGAACATAGTCCGCTCCTGCCATCTCAATCTTTCTGATTGCTTCCCCCAAATTTCCAACATCTGCCGCTAGAATGGATGGTGACAATTTATATGTCATTTTTTGTTCCTCCAAATCACTTTTCTGCCACTCTCCGCTAATTCCTCAAACATCTGTACATAATTGTCATAGCGGCTGTGACAGATAATCCCCTTCTCCAGTTTCTCCCTCACCACACACCCGGGCTCGTGAATATGGGTGCATCCAAGGTACTTACATTGACCTATGTAAGGTGTAAATTCGGTAAAATAGTGCTTTAACTCCTCCTTTGGCACATCCGGTAATCGCAGTGAACTAAATCCCGGTGTATCAAACAAAAATGTGCCTTTATCAATATGAAAAAGCTCGGAATGTCTCGTTGTGTGCTTTCCTCTTCCGATTTTCTCACTAATCGCTCCGGTCTCCGACTGCGCCTGCGGATACAGACGGTTCAAGAGACTGGATTTTCCCACACCGGAAGGTCCCGCCAAAACGGTCGTCTTCCCTTTGAGACATTGTCGTACCTCTTCCATCCCTGTATTTTCTTTTGAACTGAATGCCAACACCTGATTGCCACACAGCCGGTAAATGACTTTTAACTGCTCTTCTCTTTCCCCATCTACCACATCCTGTTTGCTAAAACAGATTACGGTATCCAGATTCTGCCATTCCATCATGACCAGAAAACGATCCAATAGATTCAAATTGGGCATTGGCTCTGCCATTGCAAAAATAATCATCGCCTGATCGACATTGGCCACCGCAGGACGAATCAATTCATTTTTTCTGGGAAGGATTTCTTCTACATTTCCCAGTCTCTGCGCTTCATCCAACACCTGAATCTCTACATCGTCTCCCACCAACGGCTTGATGCCATCTTTCCGAAAACCTCCCTTAGCCTTACATTCATAGAGATTTTCATCCTCACACCAGATATAATAAAAACCGGCAATTCCCTTGATAATCTTTCCTCTCATCAGTCGGCCACTCTCTTGAACGTAATATTATACGAGCCGACATTTTTTCCATCCATATAAACAATCACATCTCCCTGATTGTCACTGGATCCCTTCACATTGCTCAGGGTGTAAGGGAAGTCGCTATAAGACAACTCGACCTCTTTTATCGTTGTATTTTTTCCATCCTGGCTCAGAACAAACTTAAATGTCGCTGCCGGATCGGTCTCATAGTCAAACGGATTGTCAAACGTGACCGAACCCTCGTAGGAATAGGTCGGAGCAGTTCCCAGGCTGACGGAGACATCTACGGTTGAATTCTGCTCGAGTTCCGTTCCCTCAGATTTGCTCTGCACACAGATCAGTCCCTTTTCGACATTGTCCGAATAGACTTTCGTAACCGTTCCCAATACCAGATTCTGTTTCTTAAGCGCTGCTTTTGCCTGTTTTTGCGTCATGCCAATCAGATCCGGCACCACGCCCGTCTTCTTCTCTTCTCCTTTACTGAGGTAAATAGTGACCGTAGAGCCCGGAAGCACTTTTGCATTCGCTCTCGGATCCGTATATGCCACCTTTCCCTCTGCAACCGAATCGCTGTATACCGAAGAGCCAATCTCTACCTTGAATCCGTCACTCTGAAGTGCGGAGCTGGCATCGGACTGAGAATAATTCGTCACATTCGTCACGCTTACCTTCTTTGGTCCCGAACTGATGTAGACTTGAATCTGTGTATTCTCCTCGACACTGGTTCCCTCCTCAGGATCCGTACTGATCACCTTTCCGGAATCTACCGTATCGGATTCCTGCTCCGTAAATTTATATTGAAGCTTACTGTTGTCCAGTTCCTTGATCGCCTCATCCTTTGTCATATTTTTGATTGCAGGAACCTGGGTCTTGCCATCGGCTTCCTCAGATGCTCCCGGTGTCTGCGTGGCAACCACTGCCGATGTGTCCGGTGTCGGAGATGCTGTGACCGTTTTGCCGGCTCCCCAGAAGCCGAGCAGCTTACCGACCGCATAGATCACAATAATGCCAATGATACACGCCACTGCCACACTTCCGATCACCAGCGCCTTTTCTAACTTTGGATCTACCTCGCCCTCGGATTCATCCGACTCATCATCCGAAATATTGTTCTTATCATCCATCGTTTTTGCCGATGCATTTTTGATGTCCTTGGTCGGAATAAAAATCGTCTCCGCCTCCTCATAGAGTGGCCGGATAATGCCGTACTCTCCGGACGGATCCTGTAAAAACATCTTCAGATCGGCAATCAGGTCCGCCGCTGTCGGATATCTCAATTCCGTCTTCTTTTGCATACATTTTGCGACAATATTGCTGAGTCCCCTCGGAATCGTGGCATCAATCGCTGCCAGCGGCACGGCATCTTCCTGTATATGTGCCAGAGCAACCGCCACGGCACTCTCACCGGTAAACGGAAGGGTGCCACTCAACATCTCATACATACTCACGCCCAGTGAATAGATATCACTCTTTTTATCGCTAAAACCACCCCGGGCCTGCTCCGGTGATATATAGTGCACCGATCCCATCGCATTGGCTGTAATCGTGTTGGAGCTGGCTGCCTTTGCAATGCCAAAATCCGTCACTTTCGCAGTTCCATCCCGGGATATCAGGATATTCTGCGGTTTGATATCGCGGTGGATGATATGATTGGTATGAGCTGCCTCAAGACCACTGGCAATCTGAAGACTGATGCCAACTGCCTCTCTCACCGATAATTTTTCTTTTTTCTCTATATATTTTTTCAAAGTGATGCCATCGACAAATTCCATGACAATAAAGTACATACCGTCCTCTTCGCCAACATCATACACCCCTACGATATTGGGATGCGAGAGACTGGCAATCGACTGCGCTTCCTGTCGGAATTTAGTGACAAATTTTGTATCTTCACTGTATTCTGTTTTGAGCACTTTTACCGCCACAAAGCGATTCAACCGATGATCTTTGGCACGATACACCGTTGCCATGCCACCGGCACCGACTTTTTCAATCACTTCATAGCGATTTGCAATCAGCGTCCCTATGTTAATCATGCTTTCCCTCCATTACCAAACTATATCTGAATCAAAACAATGCTGATATTATCCTTTCCACCGGCATTGTTTGCCCTGTCAACTAAAATATTCCCCGCTCTCTCCAGCGAGTCTGCTTCTTCCTGCAAAACACTCTCAATCGTCAGATCATCTACCATATTCGTCAGTCCGTCAGAACACAACAAAAGCACGTCCCCTTCTTTTACATCAATCTCAAAGCAGTCCAGACGAACACTGGTATCCGTCCCCAAGGCGCGTGTAATTATGTTTTTATTGGGATGCGTGCGCATCTCTTCTTTTTGAATCTCTCCTGACTTCACCATCTCTTCCACGAGCGAATGATCTACGGTAATCTGTTCCAATCGCTCCCTCAACCGATACAATCTGGAATCTCCGACATTCACAATAAATGCTGTCCTGTCAATAATGGTGGTGCCGACCAGGGTCGTTCCCATCCCTCTCAATTCCATATGTTGTTCTGACTGATGATAAATCTCCCGATTCGCCTTCTCAACCGCTTCCACCAGCGCACTCACCGGAGTCACCTGATCCGTCTGACGGATCTGTGTGGCGATTGCCTCTACACATATGCGGGATGCGGTATCTCCCGCTCTGTGGCCTCCCATTCCGTCGGCCACCAGAAACAGATTCGGGAAATTTCCAACTGCTTCACTTTCGCAAAGAATCCGGTCCTGATTGCTCGTTCGCAGACGTCCCGTATCTGTTATTGAAAATGTATTCACAATTTGTCCTCCTCTGATGTGATATCGGTCTCCTTCAAAAAATTCTTTCGCAACTGACCACAGGCAGCATCTATATCACTACCCATCTCTCTTCTTATAGTAACATTTATTCGATTTTTTTCAAGTATTATTTTAAACCGTTCGATGTCATCCGCCCGGGAGCGGACACAGTTTCTCTCTTTTACCTCGTTTAGAGGAATCAGGTTGATGTGACAGGCAACTCCCTCA
Source organism: uncultured Eubacteriales bacterium (assembly GCA_900319095.1). GTDB lineage: Bacteria > Bacillota > Clostridia > Lachnospirales > Lachnospiraceae > Eubacterium_F. The sequence continues at coordinate 4,114 of ONNE01000099.1, forward strand.
TCCATCAGCCGTCCACATCGCTTTGCCAATTCTTTTGCGTCGGATTCCCGATCGTTGACTCCGTGGATCATGCTGTACTCAAATGTAATTCTTCTTCCTGTCTGTTCAAAGTAAAAACGACAGGCATCAAAGATTTCGTCGATGGAGTACCGTCGGGCGACCGGCATGGTCTGTCTGCGGATCTCATCGTTCGGTGCGTGAAGACTGATGGCAAGTGTGATCTGCAGATGCTCCTCTGCCAGTCTCCGAATCTGTGGGACGAGTCCGCAGGTCGACACCGTGATATTTCTCTGACT
>ONNE01000076.1 GCA_900319095.1 uncultured Eubacteriales bacterium
ACTCAAGACTCCGAGAGGCGTATATGTCACAGAGGATGGAAGCATCTACGTGGCAGACCGTGATGGTGAGGCAGTTTATGTATTTAATGCAGACGGACGGTTGACGAATACATATGGAAAGCCGGACAATCCGCTCTACGGTGATGATCTCACCTATCTGCCGATCAAGATCGTGGTAAATAAGGCGGGAATCATGTTTGTTGTCTGTGAGTCAAATACCAACGGTATCGTAGAGATTTCTCCGGCCGATGGCGGAACTTTCTTAGGTTACTTTGGTACGAACTACACATCCACAAGCTTTCAGCAGGTCATCTATCGTGCGATTCTGACCGATGAGCAGAGAGCAAAGATGGTAAGTAACATTCCATCGACACCGGATAACCTGGCGATCGATGAAAAGGGTCTGATCTATACCGTGACCCGGGGTGACAAGGCTAAGACATTAAAACGTCTGAACATTGCCGGAACCAACATGATTCAGAAAACCACAGACGTATACGATGATGCACCGGCAGCCGTTACCGTGGGAAATAATGATAACATCTATGTTGTATCAGCAAAAGGATATATCTATGAGTACAATGATCAGGGAGAGCCACTGTATGTATTTGGTGCTTCAGACGATGGTACACAGCGTGTCGGATTGTCGAGACAGGCAAGTGCCATTGCGGTAGATAACAGTGATCTTTTGTACATCCTGGATGCAGATGAAAGCAGGATTCAGATCTATCGTCCGAGTGAGTTCACACAAAAACTCCACACGGCATTGAACCTGTATGGAAATGGACGATATGCAGAAAGCCGCGAGCCATTGACGGAAGTACTTCAGATGAACAGTATGTTTGACTATGCCAACAAGGCCATGGGACGCGCGTACTTCCAGGAGAGCAGCTACGACAATGCGCTTAAATATTCACGCCTTGCCAAGGATCATGACGGATACTCCGATGCTTTTTGGGAAATTCGAAACGACTGGCTCAAAAATAATATCGTGGCAATGATCCTGATCATCTTTGCCCTGTTTGTCATCTACAAAGTCGTAGGTGTTTTGGACAGGAAAAAAGGAATTTTGAATGGTGTGCGCAATCTGAATGCTAAGATGAATGAGAACACCTTGATTTCGAATATAAAGTATGCCGGCTACTACATGAGACATCCGTTTGATGCATCATACGGAATCGCACGTGAGGGCAGGGCATCCTGGAGTGCACCGAGCATCATTCTGGTTATCTTCATGATTGAATATGTCATTGATAAATATCTCTGCGGTTTCCTTCAGAAAACCGTGCGAGAGGGAAGATATGAACTCTTCTCGGATATTGGAAAGATTTTAATTGTGATTGTGGCACTCACGGCATGTAACTATCTGGTGTGTACGATCAATGAAGGTGAAGGTACGATCAAGAAAATTTACACCTATTTCTGCTACAGCCTTCTGCCATATGTACTCTTTACACCGATTAGTTTTATTCTGTCACACATTTTGACACAGAATGAGCAGTTCCTGATCACGCTGGTAAAAGTGATTATGTATACATGGATCATCATTCTGGTTGTTCTTGGAATAAAAGAGGTAAACAACTATACAGGAAAAGAAACTCTAAAGATTATTCTTTTAACAGCGTTTACCATCTTGATTGTGGCACTGTTAGTATTTATCATTTATGTGTTGTGGGCTCAAGTATTTGAATTCATTGCAGCACTGTTTGGAGAGGTGGTGTATCGAATTGGTTAGAAAGAACTGGAAGAGAGCCGTTGCTCTGTTGTTGGTACTGGCCTGTGTGATTGCATGGACCCCGGTGACATCACAGGTTGCCTATGCAGATACCGAGGATGCATCGGCTGGCACAGATTCCGATGCAGCGGATTCCTCAGAGGGAGAACAGGAAGAACAAGTTAATGTCAATGACTCCGGTGAGGTCGTACAGGACAACGCAGTGGGAAAGATTGACAAATCCAAATGGATCACCATTGACAATTATGAACAGGTAGCTGAGAGTGATTCGTACATTATGTACCTGTATGAGCCGAGATTGTCCGTCCTGCTTAAGAACAAGGAGACCGGGGCGCTCATTGAGACGACACTCAGCGATGAGAAAGACGATGGTACCAGTAATGCAGCATGGGAAGGATACATGAAGTCCGGTGTTGTCATTGATGCCATTCTCAACAACAAAAATGCCAATCAGGTCGATATGAACACCTGCAAGAATACCACTACGGTGACAAAGAATGAGAACGGATTCTCAGAGAAAGTATTCTTTGAAGATTTTCAATTTGGCCTGACCGTTAATGTGACACTGGATGATGACAATCTGATTGTCAATGTTCCGGATGACTCAATTGTGGAGAACAAAGAGGGCGTGTACATCTCAACGATTTCTCTGTTCCCATTCATGAATTACAGTCATTTGGGTGAAGAAGAAGGTTATATGCTGATTCCGGATGGAAACGGAGCACTGATTAACCTTACCAATAAAGAAGGTCGCTACCAGAGTGGTTTTTCACAGATGATCTACGGAAAAGATGCCGGTTTCACAGAATCGGATACGAAAGAGTATCTGTGGGATGAGTTGGATATGCTCGAACAGAGCAACCCGGTCATCGCGCCAATCTTTGGCATGGCGCACACAAAAGAGGGAACCGGATTTTTCGGTATCGTGGAAAAGGGTGAGAAGAGAGCAAGAATCGTTGCCGAGCCAAATGGAGCGAGCGTAAACTACAACCGGTGCTTTGCCAGATTCCTGATTCGCGACATTTTTATCCAGCCACTGAACACTTTGGGAAGTGGAGAGGGAAGCAAGACGACACAGAGTACCGAGGTGGATCGGACACATTCGGATTTACAGGTTCGCTTCCTGCTGCTGTCCGGTGATGAGGCAAATTACTCCGCCATGGCAGGAAAATATCGTGACTATCTGTTGAACAGCAATCAGATTGTCAAGAAAAATCCGGCCTATAGTACAAGAGTGGATTTTCTGGGAACAGAGCGTGAGAAATTCCTCTTGGGAACCAAGGCAGTGACCATGACCACGATTGATGATATCAGGAGTATCTTTAGCGAGCTAAAGGGAGAGGGTGTCTCGAGCGTCCTGAGTGTCTATAAGGGATGGCAGAAGGGTGGTTTGTACAATCTTCCAATCAAAAAATTCAGAGCGGATTCACACATTGGTGGAAACTCGGATCTGAGTAAACTGATCAGCGACTCTGCAGCAAGTGATTACAAAGTGTATCTGTATGATGATGCTCTGCGGTTGAATCCGAAGACAAACCTGTACAACTTCAATACCATCAAAAAAGTTTCCAAACAGGTATTTGAAGAGGAGATCTGGGCAGAGGTTTACAAAAAATTCAATTACCAGACTCCGGAGAAAACAACCGAGATGCTGAATAAATTGGTGAGTTCAGCAGCAAAGAACAATGTAAAGCAGATTGCCCTGGCGGGAATCAGTGATAACATTTTCTCCTATAGCTACAAGGGTAGCTTCTACACGAGAAATGATACTGCCAACGCATACACCAATGCAATCGGTCAGACAGACGATGCAACGGATTATGTGATGGAGACACCGAGCGCTTATCTGTGGAAAAACACCGATGCCTTTTTGGATATGCCACTGGAGGGATCCGGTTATATGTATGCGGATGAAGAGGTGCCGTTCTTATCAATGGTATTAAAGGGAATCATTCCGATGTATTCCGGCTATATCAACTTTGAGGCAAATAAACAGGAGTATCTGTTGAAGATGGCTGAGGCGGGGGTTTATCCTTCCTTCTACATCACAAAAGAGAATTCCTCAGCATTGATTTATACAAACTCAGCAGACTTGTACAGTACCGAATACAGCACTTACAAAGGGACAATCGTAGATTTTGACAAGAAGCTTCGCGCACTGAACGAAGCAATCGGAAATTCCACGATTGAGAGTCATAAGATATACGACAATCATGTAAATGTTGTAACATATAATAATGGAACCAAAGTTTATGTCAACTACTCCGATGAAGAGCAGACAGTAGATGGCGAGAGTATAGAGGCAATGTCCTTTTCCTATAAGGCAGGTGAGACAGAATGAGTAAAAAAGAGAAGAAGCAAAAGAAGGTAAAGATTAAGGCAGGACGATTGGCGAGAAGAGATGCCATCATGGGATTTGTCTTTATCAGTCCGTGGATTGTCGGAGCGCTGATATTTTTGATCATCCCGATGTTTCAATCCTTCTACTACTCCCTTAATAACATTCGTATCACCCCTTTGGGAATGAATTTTACGTATGTGGGACAGGGAAACTACACAGAGATTTTGCTCAAGAACGCAGAGTTTCCTACTAAGCTGGTAAATTACATTGTGTCCACGGTGATATCGGTTCCGGTTATTGTAGTATTCGCATTGATGATTGCCATCATGCTGAATCAGAAGATTAAGGGAAAAGGCTTTTTCCGACTGATCTTCTTCCTGCCGGTAATCATTGTAAGTGGTCCGATTCTTCAGATGTTGAATGCGGAAGATGCAGGAAGCATCACAGCATTGGATGTTGAGGCGATCACAGCGGCCATTAAGACATTTTTGCCGACAGCATTGGCGACGCCGATCTCCGAGTTATTTGAGAATATGATTACGATCCTCTGGTATTCCGGGGTGCAGATTTTGATCTTCTTGTCCAGCTTGCAGAAAATCGACCCGGCCATGTATGAAGCAGCAAAAATCGACGGTGGTTCCGGTTGGGAGTGCTTCTGGAAAATTACACTTCCTACCATCAAGCCAATGATTCTGCTGAATCTGGTATACACCGTTGTATTTATTTCGAACAACGATACAAACGAGATTATTGGATTGATTAAAAACTCCATGTTCTCTGGTATACCGGAGCAGGGCTACGGTTATGCATCTGCCATGGCGTGGATGTATTCCATCGTAGAGCTGTTGCTTGTTGGACTCTTTGCGGTAGCATTTATGGCGAAGAAAGATGTCTATGCTAAGCAGGTGAAGAAAGCTAAGAAACAGGCGAAGAGAGAAGAACGTGAGATCAAGAGAATAAGAAGGAGGAGTGCAAGAAATGCGGCAAGACAAGAAAGAATCGAAAGCAAAAGCAAAGGAAATTAAGCGTCTGAGAAAAGAACAGGCCAAAAATCAGCCGAAGTTCACAAAAGAAAAATTTAGACGTTTCATGCTTGGTTCCAAAGATCACCAGGGATTCTTAAAACCATTTTGCATCTACGCATTGCTGATCTGTATCGGATTTGTATACCTGAACCCGATTCTACAGATGCTCAGCACCAGTTTTATGACACTGGATGACTTGCTGGATTCCTCAATCAACTGGATCCCAAGTACTTTTACCGTAGACAATTACCGTCAGGCCGGAGGCAGTATGAACTTCTGGCCGGCGCTTGGCATGAGTATCGTGATTGCCGGTGTGCCGACAATCTGTAACCTCATCGCATGTTCCATTGTGGGATATGGATTGGCCCGTTTTGAGTTTCCGGGAAAGAAAGTAGCGCTTGGATTGATTATCTTTACCTTTGTTTTACCAAGTCAGGCAACGATGATTTCAACTTATATTCTGTACTCAAATGTAAAGATTCTGGGTACGATTTGGGCATTTGTGATTCCGGCGATTCTCGCACAGGGAATCAACGCACCGATCTTCATCCTGATTTTCTGGCAGTTCTTCCGCCAGGTGCCAAAGGTATTGATCGAGGCAGCTCAGATTGACGGTGCCGGATATTTCAAGTCGTTCTTCCGGATTTCACTTCCGTCCGCGGCACCGGCATTTATTACCGTTGCGTTATTCTCTTTCGTATGGTACTGGAACGAGTCTTATCTGACACAGATGTACGTACAGGGAAAAGGAACAAACAGTCCGTGGACGACATTAGTTGTGCAGCTTAGCAACTTTGGAACAAACTTCAGTAACTATGCACAGACATCCGGAAGTACAGCGACCAACATCAGTGAGGCGATCAACATGGCAGGTACTCTTCTCAGCGTATTGCCATTGATGATCATGTACTTTATCCTCCAGAGATACTTTGTTGAAAGTATTGACAGAACGGGTATCACCGGTGAATAATTTAGTAAAAATTCAGAAAAAACAGCGTTTTGTTAAAGATATACAAAAAAAATTTAGTAAATTTACACAAAACGGTAGCGCATTGGAATCAATTGTGATATAATTGTGTTCAAAACTAATGGGTGGCATTGATAAACTTTTTCACAAAGATGATTTCATGTCACTAGAAAAAAATAAAGGAGGAAAATCATGAGAAAGAAGTTATTAGCTTTGGCGCTTTCGATGACCATGATTGTTGGTTTGACAGCGTGTGGTGGAAACAGTGGGAAAAAATCAGTACCGGATTCCGGTACAATGAAAGTAACGGGTGAGACGGAGGATGTGGATATCAACGGTATCACCTATCACAAAGCTAAGGACCTGACAACGGATGAGATTGAGTTGACATATTTCCACTTTGATCAGGAAGAGACGGTCAATTACTTGGCAAATCGATTCAATGAGATTTATCCGAACATTAAAGTAACACCGGTATACGAGAATGTGGCAACTTATGATGATACGTTGTTGACATTGGTATCAAACCAGCAGGCACCGGATATTATCATGTATTCGGATGCGGATTTTGCACTATCCAACTCTTTGCTGGCAGACATCACAGAACTTTACAACTCTGATCCGGAGACCAAGGAACTGGCTTCCACAATCAACGATTGCGGAATCGGTATGTTTGGTACAACACACAGATTCGCTGTTCCGGTTAAGTTCTTCCCGGGTGTTATGTATGTAGATCTTAAGTGTCTTGAGAAGCTGAACATTGAGGCACCAAAGAGAGACTGGACCTGGGCACAGATGATTAAACTGATCAAGAAAGCAACCGTCAAAGATTCTTCGGATGGTAAAGCATATTATGGATGTGGATACTACAACCGTTTGGATTCTTACTATGGAATCGCTTCCTCTCAGGAAGTAAAAGGTGAGTTTGGTTTCGACGGAACCGATTTCGATCTTTCTTCATGGGCGGTCGGTGAGCAGGAATTCGCTGAGTTGAAACAGGGCGGATACATTGCACCACAGGCAAGTACCATTGAGATGGAGAACTGGATGGGTGACTTCGATGCCTGGTGTGGAGCTTCCGGACACGTTGCTCTGTTTACAGAGGCATTCTGGACATTCCAGGGAACATGGAATACAGATGCATACAAAGATGAGTATGATCTGGATGTCGTTCCATATGTAGTACCGGCAGTAAGTGATGAGGATGCATCCGCTGACCATCACACCATTGCAACCATCGACTTTGGTGGTTTGACGACTTCCTGCCAGCATCCACGTGAAGCTTACGAAGTTCTTAAGTTCATGAGCTATGGTCAGGATGGATGGAAGACAAGAATTGAGATGTACAATGACAAAGAGCAGGTAGATGCCAATGGTGTACCGCTGAAGCATGCGGTAATGCCGGCACCGATTACGACCAATGAGGAAGTATGGACTGCTTACATTGATATGTACTGTGATGGAATGGATGACAAACACAAAGGTTATTGGGAAGAGTACTTCAAGAGTTGCTTGCAGCCGATCCCATATGGTTGGACTAACATTGCAGGTTACTGGAACTACTGTAATGAATACTTCAACAGCATCGGAATCCACGATCTTGTAGATGGTGGTACAGCAAAAGCTGCTGACTATGTTGATGAGGCTACCAAGAAAGCGAACTGGTATCATGCAACTGCTATGCTGAACTACTTTGGATCATCAGGATACAACGTATTGAGTGATGAGGAAGTTCAGAAGTATGAGAAGATGGTATCTGACAACGCTTAATCTTCCACTACAAAGCTAAAAATTCGAGAGGGCAAGGTTTTATATCTTGCCCTTTTTTTTGTTACAGGTTATAATAGAAATAACAATGAATGAATGAAAAGGAGGCTGGATTATGTCAGCAAATAACGAAGTAAAATATAACGAACCGTGGATTTTACAGAGAGCAGATCCATATGTTTGTTTCAAAGACGGATGGTACTATTTTACGGCATCGGTTCCGGCATATGATGGAATTATCCTTCGCCGATCCAAGACATTGGTGGGACTGGCAGAGGCAGAGGAAAAGTACATTTGGAGAAAACATGAGACCGGAATTATGAGTGCGAACATTTGGGCTCCGGAACTCCATTATTTATTTGGAAAATGGTACATCTACTACGCAGGCGGTGAGGCAGAGAATATCTTTAATATCCGCCCATACGTATTGGAGTGCCAGGGACAGGATCCGTATGAGGATGAATGGAAAGAGCTTGGAAAGATGCAGAGAGCGGATGATGACATCTTTTCCTTCGAGGCATTTTCTCTGGATGCCACAATTTTTGAGAACAAAGGAAAATACTACTATGTCTGGGCAGAAAAAGTAAGTGTCGGCCCACAGATTTCCAACCTGTACATAGCCGAGATGGAATCCGGAAATAAGTTAAAGACCGTTCAGGTGATGCTGACGACACCGGATTACGACTGGGAGAGAGTAGGTTTTTGGGTAAATGAGGGACCATATGTGATTGAGCACGATGGCAAACTTTTTATGACATACTCAGCCAGTGAGACAGGAGTTCCGTATTGTGTGGGAATGCTGACGGCTGATGCCGATGCCGATCTGTTAGATCCACTGTCATGGAAAAAAGAGAGATATCCGGTGCTCAAGACCAATGAGGACTTAGAGATTTACGGACCGGGACACAACTGCTTTACCGTGGATGAAGAGGGGAATGACATCATGGTATATCATGCACGCAAGGAGTCAGTGATTGAGGGAGATCCGCTCTATAATCCGAATCGTCATGCGATGCTGATGAAAGTGCGCTGGGGAGAAGATGGCAGACCGATTTTTTCCTATCAGGATTGATTTCAATATGGGGTAAAACAGAGAACGTGATTTAGGAGGTAGAAAGTGGCAAAGCTTATAATCAACGAGGAGAACCGACGCGATACGATTGAACCGGAGATCTATGGACATTTTTCAGAGCATTTGGGACGCTGTATCTACGAGGGAATCTATGTGGGAGAGGATTCTGAAATTCCCAACGTGAAGGGGATGCGGGTAGATGTTGTAGAAGCTTTAAAAGAGTTAAAGATACCGGTACTTCGCTGGCCGGGGGGATGTTTTGCAGACGAATATCACTGGAAAGACGGCATTGGTCCGAAGGAAAACCGCAAAAAAATGATCAATACCCATTGGGGTGGTGTCGTGGAGGACAACCGGTTCGGCACGCATGAATTTATGGAATTGTGCAGTCAGCTGGGCTGTAAGACATATATCAATGGAAATCTGGGATCGGGAACTGTGCAGGAGATGTCAGAGTGGGTCGAGTACATGACATTTAACGGTGTCTCACCGATGGCAGATCTGCGAGAGAAAAACGGGCACAAAGACCCGTGGAAAGTGGATTTCTTTGGCGTTGGAAATGAAAACTGGGGTTGCGGGGGAAACATGGCACCGGAACACTATGCGAACGAATACCGGAGATATCAGACTTATGTCAGAAACTATGACACGGATAATCCGATCAAAAAGGTATGCTGTGGCGCCAATGTCGATGATTATCATTGGACAAAAGGAGTTTTAAAGACAGCATTTGATCATGTTTTGTCGGAGTTTCACGGCTTTATGGATTATCTGTCGCTTCACTACTATGTTCACCCGGAGGGATGGGAAATCAAGGGAAGCGCCACTGACTTTGATGAAGAGGTGTGGTACAAGACACTGAATAAGGCGCTGCATATGGATGAACTCATCCGTGGACACTCCGCCATCATGGATCAGTACGATCCGGAGAAAAAGATCGGGCTGTGCGTCGATGAGTGGGGTTCCTGGTACACCTGTGAGCCGGGAACAAATCCGGGATTCCTCTATCAGCAGAACACCATCCGGGATGCGTTGATCGCAGGAATCACACTCAACATCTTCAACAAGCACTGTGATCGCGTCAAGATGGCGGCACTGGCTCAGATGGTCAATGTCCTGCAGTCGGTTCTCCTGACGGAAGGCGATAAAATGATCAAGACACCGACGTATCATGTCATGCATATGTATCGGTATCATCAGGGATCCGAACTGTTGGAGAGTGCGCTCTCAGATGTCGAAGAGATCGGTGTAGGAGAGTGGAAAGTGCCAAAAGTGACCGAGTCTGTATCTGTAGATCAGGATGGTATCATCACGATCACGATGAACAATCTCTCTGTCACAGAGGAGGAAGAAGTGCAGATTCATCTGATCAATTCCGGGCATGAAGTTAAGGAGGCGCGGATTGTGACCCACACAGATATGCATGCCAAAAATACATTTGAGGAGCCGGAACAGGTACAGGAAACAGATTTCAACGACTATCAGAAAACCGGGGACGGATATCAGGTAACACTTCCCCAAAACAGTGTCGTGATGATCCGGATGTCATAAGAATTCAATGAAAAAAATATGTAAGAAATGTCTCTTGCGGGAACTGGCAAACGAAGAGAGCAAGAGAATCGAGATCTACAAGGAAGCAATTAAAAAACAAGACAAAGTAAGCGATGCTGTATATGAGCATCGCTTACTTGTATGCAAAAATTGCGATTATCTGAATCAGGGAACCTGTGCCGCCTGTGGATGCTACGTAGAGCTACGGGCAGCGGCAAAAACAGGAAAATGTCCCTATCATAACTGGTAAATTCGGATTATTTCTTTATCTTCACTTTGATTTTTACTTTAATCTTTTTATACTTTGCAGTAATCGTAGCCTTACCCGGTTTTACCGCTTTGGCTTTTCCGGTCTTACTCTTGATCGATAGAACCTTCTTGTTTGACGAGGACCAGCGAACGGAGGAGGACTTAATGCCCTTTGCCGTCACCTTATACGTATAAGATTTTTTTACTTTCAGGGTCTTCTTCTTTTTCTTCAACTTCAAAGAAGCCTTTTTAACCGTAATCTTTTTGGTAAAGGTTTTCGAAATATCACCTGTTTTTACCGTGATCGTAATCGTGGCAGAGCCCTTCTTCCTGGCAGTCACCTTACCCTTGGAGTTTACACTGGCAACGGACGATTTTGTGGATTTATAGGTAATAGAAGCCGTTCTGCCCGCCAATCCGTTGACCGTCAGCCGGGAAGTGTTTGTCGCATTGCCACCGACATAGATGGTAGACTTGCTGGCAGAGACAGACAGATCCTTTTGAACGCCCCAGATCGTCTCATTATTCGTGCCAATCGCGGAAAATGTCATCGTGCGGTGAACCTTGGCGGATTCATCCTGCTGGTAGAAGAAGACACCGTCATAGGTGACACCATTCAACGTGACACTCATATAATAAGTTCCGTCTTTCATCGACCAGGTTCCTGTAACGCCTCCGGAAATCTTGCCATCCTTGTTCAGAGTGATTGTACTCGCAGTGTGGACGGAAGACTTATCCGAAGTGGTTCCGTGGTTAATAAAGTAGTAGTCACCAATCACGGAATCGGAACTATAACCGGTCGCAGAAATCACATCGCCTTTATATTCATAAGGCGCTGTTACCGGCCATCCCTGAGAATTTAAAAACTGCTGATGAACACGGACCTGATGTGTCTCACTCGTAGAACTAAAACGGGTGTGATAGATCAGATAACGGCCACCGGTTTTTTCATCGATCAGGGCAGAGTTGTGACCGGGAGCCATATAAGTGTACTCATTATCATTCGAGTAAAGCGTATAATTTCCCATCACCTTGATGCCCAGAGTGGAGTGATCCGTATTCGAATTGTCCACGACAGCGCCCCGGCCGGCTGCATCCGTGTATGGACCATCCGGATTTTTGGAGCGGAAGAGTCTCATATTGTAGCCACCGGTTGACTGAAGAGCTTCATATGACATATACAGATAGTAGTAATCGCTGTCCTTATCATATAAAATGTATGGTCCTTCACCGGACTTGGCAAGACCGCCTCCGATATGGGCACCGAAATACTCATCGACAACAATACCGTCTGAGCGGACCTCGCTCTTTCCCGGATACTTAGCTTCACCGGTCGCCGGATCCAGTTCCAGGACGAAAATACCACCGGACCAGGAACCGTAAGTCATCCAGAGCTTGCCATCTTTGTCCTCAAAGACCGTCGGGTCCAGGGCATTTGGCCAATACGTATTCTGATAGGATCCGTCTTTTTTGAACCAATTGTCATTCACACCGTCCTTTAGCGTGCCATTCTCAATCAGTTCGTCAATATTCGTGTTGACATAATTCTTATTGATTTTACTGGTAGTGCCGCCTCGACTGTCATAGGCATCCGTCTTGGTAAAACCGGAATAGACCAGATTTTTGCCAAACACATACGGTCCCTCGATGTTTTGTGAGGTGGCGAATCCAATGACAGAGCGGATGGCAGTCGAAGTGGTACAGTAATAGATCATATAGGCACCGGTCGAGCCATCCTCATTTTTGTAGGCCGGATTCCAAAAAACATCCGGGGCCCAGACGCTCACGGTACCGGTCGAATCCATGTCGTTTTCTCCCGCCCATTTAAAAGACTCCGCAAGAGTCTGAGAAATGTTACCCCAAAGCTTATTGTTCGTCCGGTTGATACCGCTTGTGTTGGTATCGTACTTATCCCAGTCAATCAAATCCGTGGATTTTGCCGTGTCGGTGTGCGACCCAAAAACATAATAAGTGCCCTCTTTTGACACAGCGATCGATGGATCATGGACCGAGACGCGACGAGGATACTTTCCCGTGACAGCCTGCGAAGTAGCAGCGGTCGGAACCATCCAGGCAGATACGACCAGAGCAGCTGCCAGAATGGAAGAAGTAATCTGTGCAAATCTTCTCTTCATAAAAATACCTCCTAACCTTATTGCATCTTTCGATGACTTTTATTATAATGCATGGTAGGGGGAAAGGCAAGAAATTTAGTGTGTCAAAAACGTGACACGCAAAGACAGAATTTTCCAATATCGAAAGGATTAGGAGGCAGATGGATGAAAAGAAAAATCAAGGGCAAAAACAGGGGAACTCTTGTGTGCGCGCTTGCGCTGGTAACAGCGATGATGCTCACCGGATGTGGTTCCGGTAAAACGCGGGAAGGACAGAATGAGCAGGCAATTGCCACACCGGTGCCGACAGCAAATAATTTGGAAGAGGGAGAGGTCAGCGTGCCAAAATCTTCCTATGTGAATCCGGTTGCCGGTGACAGCGAGACCGGAGAATATATCTATGGAGGTGACCCCTCGGTACTGGTGGATGGCGACACAGTATATCTGTATACCGGACACGACACATCCAGCGATCAGGAAGTCAACCGGAAAGTCTATACGATTCGGGAGTATTTGTGTTACTCTACCAAAGACATGGTCAATTGGAAATCCGAAGGAGTTGTCATGACCGCAGACCGGGTCAATATATCATGGGCGACCTCCTCGACGACAGCCTGGGCAAGCCAGGTTGCCAAATACAAAGACCAATATTATCTCTATTTTTGCACATGGGACAAAACCTCTGAGGGAAAACAATCCATCGGAGTGGCTGTTTCCGACAGCGCAACCGGTCCGTTTAAAGACATCGGACATCCGCTCGTTCAGGGAACGGTTACCATGCCCCAGTCAAACAACTGGAATGACATCGACCCGACCGTCTGGATCGAGGAGAACGAAGAGGGAGAGGAGCACCGGTATCTCGCATGGGGAAACAGTAAATATTACATCTGCGAGCTCAATGAGGACATGATATCCGTCAAAGATCAGGATGGGGATGGAACGATTACCTGCGGAGTGGCCGGAAAGAATGCCGACATCCTCAACAGTCAGATTGGACTCACCGCCTATACCGAGGCGCCGTGGCTGTACCGGAGAAAAGATGACAGCGGCAAGTACTATGGTAAATACTACCTATTTTATGCATCCGGCTGGAGAGAGCAGATGGCATATGCGACGACCGACAACCTGATGGGCGGTATGTGGAAATTTGGCAAAATTCTCATGGAGCCGACTGCGACCTCCAACACCAATCATCCGGCAGTCTTTGATTTCAAGGGCAAGACGTATTTTGTCTATCACAACGGTTCGCTGCCGGGCGGAAACGGATACCGACGTTCCGCCTGCATTACAGAACTCAAATTTCTGGATGACGGAAGTGTCGAACCGATGAAAGAGACGGCATCCGGACTCAACGGAACGACAGCAGCGATTCAGACGACGGATGGAGAAAAGCTCTCACACCCGAACTACCGGAACGCTTCCGGGGATGAGCCATATCCATATAAAGGAGTCCGGATTGGAACCGGACAGAGCGAAGAAGAGGCAGATGCCCTCTGGGTTCTGACATCCGGACGGGCAGATCCGCAGAAAAATGCCTACGTATCCATACAGGCAGAGGATAAGCCGGGACTCTACTGGACGGCGGATGAGGATCAGACGGTGACGCTTTCCCAAAATGCAGATGCCACAGAGGACACAGCAAAACGGCAGACCTTTCACACGGTCAAAGGACTCTCCGATGAAAATGCCGTATCCTTTGAGAGTGTGACATCTCCGGGGATGTATGTCACTCTGGTCAAGGGGACGCTGAAGCTGACGGATGGCAGCGATAAAAAAGCGGCAACATTTACCATAGGGGAATGAGGGCAGGAAAACCGCCCGAATTTGTCAGTTTCATGGCTCAAATATGGCAAAAATGTACGAAATTCACAAATTGGACATAAATTTCTTGGACAGTATTGACAAAATAAATATTAGGTGCTAAAATTGGCTTACAAATCATCAATGAAATCATAAAAGGAGGAATTCAAAAATGATGAAAAGAGTATTATGTGGGGTTATGGCAGCTGCTTTGGTCGCTAGCACGATCGTAGTTGCTCCGGATGCATCCGCAGCAAAAGTGCCGAAGGCAAAATATACCTTCAACATGAATAAGGCAAACAAGAAAGTTGTTGCAGTTGCACGTAAGGGAGATACAGCCAGCATGACATGTGGAAACACAGAGACAGGTGTACTTCCACAGGCATCTCAGGCTAAGAAGATTAAGCTTAAATATGCAAAGGGTAAGCATGGAAAAGCTTTGTATCTTGACAGAAGTAAATCCTACGGAGCAGAGCTGAAGGGTATCAAGCTTGGTTCTAAATCTTGGACAGTATCTTTCTGGGTTAAGTCTGTAAATGAAGTAGGACAGTATATGTCTGTATTCTTTACCGGTAGTGATATTGTAAACACCAAGAAGACTAAGTGGATCTCGATCACAAGAACCGGTGATGGTTGGATGAACGGTGTATCAACACCGGCTATCTGGTCTCACAACGCAGCAGCAGATCAGTTCCCATGGTATGCTTATCAGACAGAAGATGGAACATGGGCTGGTGACGGTGATGACAAGAACGCAGTTGGTATCAAGAAGGGACAGTGGACTTATGTAACACTTGTTGTTGATACTTCGGATACATGCGAGTATGGTACATCCGGAGAGGAAGGCTATGTTAAGTCTTATCATGCATGGACATATGTAAATGGTAAACTGTTTGGTAACGGTACGGTAGCTAAGGGAACCATGAGCAACAAGAATTCTTTCTTCCTGGGAATCAATGCCTGGGATGCACCGTTCAAAGGATACTTTGACGATGTTCAGTTCTGGAACAAAGCTCTGACAGATAAGCAGGTTGCTAAACTTTACAAGAGTATGAAATAATTCTCATTGTGAGAGTGATTTCGAATTGATGAATTGGCAAGGGACTGTCTTCGGGCCGATGAGTAATCGGCTCGGGACGGTCTCTTTTTGTGTGCCGAACAGACAGCGGGATCTTTACCGGAAGCGATCCTTGGAAAGATGGAGCAGTTTGGGTTTTAGGATTATTTCGTTGGGGGGAATGAGAGAGGCATCCAACCGATCCAGAATTTCCTGGCCATACAGGTTGCGGAAGATGGAGTAAGGGGTTTTTCCGCAAAGCGTCTTGCGGCTATATGAATTGATGTGATTCATCATCAGATTGATGTCCTGCTGGGTAAACGAGTCAAAGGAAGTCCCCTTGGGAAGAATGCGTCGGATAAACATATGATTGTTCTCGGCAGCGCCCTTCTGATAGGGAGCAAAAGGGTTGCAGTAGAAGACCTTTGTGCGAATGTTATTATATTTATCCTTTTCCAAAGAATCCGGATCTGAGAACTCACATCCGTTGTCGACAAGAACGAGGGGAAAGAGATGACGGAAGGTAATGAGATCAAAGCGAGCATACAGATTTTCAATGACATCGGATACTGTGTGAGCGGTGTTTTTCTGACGCAGGAAGGCAAGCATGAATTCACACTCGACAAAATGGATGGTGAGGAGTACTTTTCCTCCCTTTGTGCCGACAACCGAGTCCAACTGTACGACCGGACAGTGAGGGTGAGCCTTCTTATAGATCAAAAAATCATGATAACTCCGGCCGATACGACAGCTTCGGGTCACTTTCTGTGGAGAAGAAGGGGAATGCTTGCACCGGTATCGAACTTTTCTGGGAAGATCAATATTGCGGGCGGACAAAAGACCGGCATCAATATAATTGTACAGAGTTCTTCGTGACAAGCTGATTTTGGTCGGATTGTTTTGCAGAATGTGTTGAATCGACTGTCCGTTTTTTAACAGAGGCGATAAAAAGGCATCCAAAGAAGATAACTCTTCATCGCTGATGTGGATTCCCGTCCGGGACTGGGACAGGGTCTGCTGATATTGTCTATGGGCAAAAACATCATCATAAAAATATTTTTCCAATGTACACCCAAGTCGGGTCTCGCAGTGATTACAGACATAGGGAGGCTTTGACAGAGAGGGACAGATTTCTTTCCGATAATCGACACAGTTAAAATCACATTGATATCGGTAACGGCAGTCGCTCCGGTTCTGACAATCATTGAAGGCGAGGCCATGGCATCCGATCCGACGGGGGACACGATGGCGCAGAATTTCTCTTGAAATCGTGGAATCGTGCCGCTCCAGTTTTTTGGCAATTTGATGCAGAGAATCACCGCTGTCCAAAAAATACTTGATCCGTCTTCGCTCCTGTTTTGTCAAATGTTTCCTTTGTGCCATACCAATCACCCCTCTTTATATTTTTTCTCCCATACCGTTCCATCCTTTTATTATTCAATCTCCAAGTATTATATCATAAAAATGCAAGAAATGTCCATAAAACTGGCGCTGTCGTTTGTGCCAACGTTTACTTGACACAAACAATTATTTTTGGGAGTTGTATTTTTTCTATTGGAATGGTTTCATATTTTTATAAAGATATGAATAATCAGGATAAAGCTTTGCTTGCTTCAAAGATGTATGGTGTAAAATATCAAACACTTGAAAGTTGGTTTCGTTGTTTGACAGATTTAAGGAATAGATGTGCACATTATTCAAGATTATATTATTGGAAATTTCCGGCATTACCTAAAATGCCACAAAAAGAAAAATATATTCCTACAAGAAGATTGTTTGCACAATTATATACATTAAAATTACTTTATCCGGATCATGAGAAATGGAATGAAAAATTCGTAAAACCATTGATAAAATTGATGAAAAAATACGATCCATATATTTCAAAGCAACACATAGATTTTCCATATCGTTGGAAGTCGATGTTAACGTATAAAAATGCTGAAAAGAGCTGTTGTATCCCGGCCAATATAATGGCCGGGATACAACAAATATTTGAATATAATCTTAAAAGGCGGATATCAACTTTTGGTAAGTTTCTCTTTTGGTACTGTTAGACATGTTGACAAAATCCGTCGTATTAATCCAATTTTTCAAAAATTCTTTTTTCTTTTGTGACATGGAGTTACCATGATAAACAAAGAATCCTAGAGCAAAGGTTATATGTTCCATTCTTCCGGATAATTTGATGTTTTCATCATCAATAAAATTCATAACATTTTGAAGAGATTGTAATGTTAAATTAAATAGCTGATGTAATTGATCTGCCTCAAGGGTTGTTAATTTTTTCTCTTTTGCTCCATCTGAAGGAATTGGAGCTTTATTTCTGCTTGTTTCCGTAGAAAATAGAAAATCATATCCCGGATTTAGCGCCGATAATGGATAGGTTGTTCTCGTTGCTTGAGTTGGGAAAAAATCATCATATCCGTTGGATTCGATGATATTCATAAATGGTTCGATAAATTCCTTATAGTAATCAACGTCCTTAGTCTTTAAGCGGGAAAGATTCATTTCTGTTAACGGAATCTTGCTTCCTGCGTTATTGAGGATTTCGAACCACTTTAACTGTTCTGTTTCTGAAAGACCATCTGCAAAATTAACAGTATAACTATATCCCATAAATTTATTCCTGATAATATTAATATAATTTGCAACTCGTGGTTCGAGCATATCAGGATGCTTTCCTAAAAAATCATTATATACCGAAAAATCTTTGTTATATATTATAGTAACTGGAATTTGGTTACCGTTTAGTGCAGATGTTTTATCTAGAGATATAAATTTTCCCTTTGTTAGATCGAGAACGATATTGCGAAAGTCTTCATGCCCAATATAACATTTATAGTTTGTGGTTGTTCGCTGCTGTCCATCTGTTAATGAATAAACTTCTCCTTTAATATCTGTGAGGGGTGTTCTCTCTAGTAAGCGTACCTGTTTGCCTAAAGAAGCATTTCGATCATTATCTTCATCAAACCCAAAATCCAGTTTACACATGGAAACAGGTGCCACAGGCGCAAATCCTGTCATTTGAAAATTTAATAATTCAATAACCTTTTTTTCTGTCCATCTCAATCCTGTTTGGAAGATTGGTAAAACAATCTTATCTTGCGAAATCAAATGAAAAAAAGCAGCGTAAATGAAAAAAGGACGATAAAACATATTGACATCGTATATGACACCACATATACTAATAGTAGGAGGTATCAGATATGTCAAAATGGGATAAACTATTAACGAGAATATGTGCTTTATCAAGGGATCTTCGTTTTGATGAATTACGAAAAGTGTTGGAGAGTTATGGCTATAAGATGAATACCCCGAAGGGTGGGAGCAGTCATTACACATTCAGAAAAGCCGGATGCCAGCCGATTACGATACCGAAGCATGAACCCATTAAAAAGGTATATGTAGAAATGGTAAAGCAGATTGTGGAAAGTGAGGCGGTGAATGATGAAAACGCTTAATGATTATTTGTTAATGAATTATCGTATGGAAATTGTAGAGGATAAGGATGAGGGCGGTTTCGTGGTTTCATTTCCGGAGCTTCCGGGATGTATTACCTGTGGAGAAACAGTAGAATCCGCTGTTGCAAACGCTTTAGATGCAAAAAAAGCATGGTTGGAAGCTGCTATGGAAGATGGTATTGAAATCCATGAGCCAGACAGTCTAGAGGATTATTCGGGACAGTTTAAGCTTAGAATTCCTCGCAGTCTACACCGTTCCCTTGCAGAACATTCGAAAAGAGAGGGAATCAGCATGAATCAGTATTGCATGTACCTTCTTTCTAGAAATGATGCAGTTTATTCAAAATAGTGGTTGCAGACAGATACTTCAATCGCTATAATGAAGTGGCAACGATTTGGCAACA
>ONNE01000072.1 GCA_900319095.1 uncultured Eubacteriales bacterium
CACGGTAAATCTGATAAGCTGTATTGGCCTTTAGAATCGTCTGCCCCGTCTCCTGGTCTTTTTTTACCACCCGCAAATACGCTTTATATGGCGGATCATTTAACAAAAACACGATGGGTGACTGCTGTTGCTCATAGATTCCCACTTCAAAATCGTCAACTTTCTCGTTGTCGTGTCCCCCTGTGCTGATCTGATGAACTATATAGGTCCCAAAATACAGTTTTCCAGAGCATGCATAACCCTCTTTATCGGTCGTAATAAGCGATTTCTCGTACTCATCGCAAGCATCAAAGCTTCCTTTTGACTTGAGGTATACCTGAAACTGTGCCCCCTCTTCTCTCATCACCGGTCCGGCACTTCCGTCCGAGCTTACTTTTAACACGGCAATCTGGCCTAAAATTGGTTGATTTGTCACAGAGATCTCCTGTGCAACGGACGTATACTCCAAATCATACTTTTTGCCATCTGCCTCGATCGGAATCACATCCGCTTTTAACAAATATCCTTTTGGCGCTCTTATTTCTTTTAGATAATAGGTCTTCCCACAGCGCAGATAATCTGTATCAAACACTTGATTTTTTACTTCATAAACTGTCCTCTGTACTTTTTCTCCCTTTTCATTATAAAATTCTGCCGGTTTGGTGCACTCGGCATTCTCAAAGATTTGAAATTGTGCCCCATCCAAAGAGGCATCTCCGTGTGCCTTTTCATCCTTACTGTAACCATCTTTTTTAGATACCCGGACGCTGATTTTTTTATATTTATTCTCTACTCCCACCTTATACGCTTGTGTATAATCCGCATACGTTTTGCTGCTTGTATCCGGCCACTCTCCTGAAATTGAATCCTTGAACCAGCTAGAGGACGAATCCAATACAATCTCTTTTCCCTGAGAATACTCAGGATTTACCAGAATGCTATCATCTCCCGTAGAAATCTCCGTTAACACATATCGATTCTTTGCCTGTTTAATCTGGTTGTCCAAATCCACTTTTGCCAGATCCTCTGCTCCGTCTCTGGTAAGAGAGGGATGATATGCATATCCCTGTTCATCTAATTTGCCGATGGCCTTTGTCTTATCCTGTTCACTCATCGTTTTCAAGTCATCATCGGAATAATAATAGTATTCTCTGGATTGAACCTCATAGGTAAAGCGAAAAGCAATTCTTCCGTTTGCATCGGTTTTCTTGGTCAATTCAAAGCAACTCATGTCCTCGTCCGCACTGCCGGATTCGGATTCTCCCAGTCCCTTTGCCATAAAGGAATACAATTCATCCAGATTATCCACGCTCAGCATAAACTCTACACCCGCCAGCGGTTTCCCATCTTCATCGGTTTTATCCAGCGTAATTCTCTGACGATATGTTTCCTGTTTACTCAGATGTTCCGGCTCAAATTCCTTCACATCCGATGTCGTAATATGCATCAGTTCCTGCCTGTGCGTCCCTGAACCGGCATACTTCCAGATTTCAACCTCTACCGACACGACACCAGACACGGAAAATATTTCATTATATAAGTTGTCTACTGTTGTAGAGGAATAGTAATTTGTATGATTCTTCATTGTTGTCAAAACCTTTTTTAGTTTGCTCTCAGACGTATCGCCTTCTTCCACCGCCCAAAACAGTGCCTGCGAAAAAACATATGCCTTATTGGATCTTTTTTTCGTGTGGGCAAACCAATATCCAATCCGCGCAAGCAGACTATTTTTCCCGGAATCATCGGAGGAATAGGATTCCGTCTGCGACTGATACACATCTCCCCGATGACACGTATATCCCATGTTCAGGCAAAAAACCTCTTCGTCTCCCACAAAAATCTTCCACCAGTTTCCGGACTTTGTCTTTGATCCCACATCAAGTGAGCCAAGCTCTCCCATATTGTGAAGTGTCGCGCTTGCCGTGGCCGCTGTAACTTTTATATATCGATTCGGACATATTCCCAGCAAAAGGGAGAATATCACTACCCCGGCCAATATTTTTTTCATTGTTTTATTCAACTTCCATTTCCTCCTTCTTTAATTCTAATTTCATTTTTCTGTGAACGGATATTGACTTTTCACGAAAATCCGGCAATACATATGTGCCAATTGCCTCAACATCCATGATTCCTTTTTGTTCATCAAAACTGTGTATCCGCACAGTCAGACTTACCCGGTCACTTACTTTTTTCGTCATTGCCTGTAAAAAGGCTGCTATCATTTCATTGCGGTTTGTCATCCCATAACAATTCCGCTCAAACACTTCCGTCATCGTCTGTTTCATCGCTGTTGACAGCGCAGCATTCAATTCCTCCTCATAGACAGATTGCTCATTGATTGCCGTCTGAGTCAGAATAACCAGCAAAAGCGAACTGACACCGATTACAGAAATCATCACTGTTTTCATCCGTCTCCCCCTCTATCTTGCGTATCCCTCAATGGTATAGTTTTGTTTTACCTGAAGAACCGGATACTCATAAACAAATGCCAGAATCACCCTGGCATCGGTCTCTCCACCTGAGTCAAAGGTCTCAATCATCAGATCATATCCTTTCTCTTTGGCTTTCTCCCGACATTGATCCAAAACACCTTCTGAGAAATCTGAATTTTCAAGCTTCACGATCACACTATTGTAAAATTGTTTGGCGCTACTATATTGAATGTTTTGCATGACATAGGTAACTCCTACCCACATAAAGATAATCAGTAAGATACATAAGACAAAATGGCTGACAAGATTTGATATTTTCAATCCGGTATCCTCCCATCAATCAAAACCACAAATGTTTTTTGGGATGTTTTCTGATTGTGCCGGCTGACGGCAGATACCGTCAGCACATATTTTCCCGGCTGGTCTGTATTAAGTTCTCCTCTCAAAATTTTCCCCTCCTCGTCCGTGACTTCCACTTGAGATGTAAGAATTTCTCCATCCACATCTCTTACTTTTACCAGAGACTGAATCATTACTTTCTCCCCCTGTTCAAACCGGCAGCTATGAGCATCAATGATCGGAGATTCCTCAATGAATTGATCTTTTTGCCATCCGATCTCACCCTGATCCGGAGCGATTCCATACATTCGCCACTCATACCCGATCACTCCTGCCACGACAAACAGTACCATGATAAAAGCAATCAGCATCATACACGAACGTCCATATAATTTCCATAAAGTCCACATCATCCTTCAAAGACAAAATGATTAATTGCCTCAAACACCCCCAAAATCATTCCACCCAAAAAAACATATATCAACACCTCTGTATATTCTCTTATTCGATTTTTCACTGTCTCTCCTTTCTGGCTAGACTACAAAATATCTGCCGAACGATAGTATGAAAATAAAAACGACATCCAAAATCACTTTGGCTGTGGCAATTCCCATCGGAATCTGCCTGAGGATTCCCATTACCCCCAATTGATCTTCCAATCTCTGTCTCTCAACCTGATCCATGATAAGATTGTTTTGTTCGATCAAAAAATAAATCTGTCTGGACGTATCCTCATACCCATTCTGTCGAAATGCATATAGCATTTTCATTCCCGTTTGTATTTCCGGCAAAAAAAATTCCGAAAAAAACTCCTGATAGGGATGTAGCGAAACAGGATCCTCATATAATTGTTCCAAAAAATATTGCACTTCTTTTTTAAAAAAACCATGAACATGATCCGAGGACTGACTTACTGCCTGGTACAAACTGTCCTGCTGCAAAAACAAG
Source organism: uncultured Eubacteriales bacterium (assembly GCA_900319095.1). Taxonomy (GTDB): domain Bacteria; phylum Bacillota; class Clostridia; order Lachnospirales; family Lachnospiraceae; genus Eubacterium_F. The sequence continues at coordinate 3,699 of ONNE01000072.1, forward strand.
ATCACTGTCAAGAGCCAGTAGGGAAATTCTTCCCGTATATATGGAATAATACTTTTTTTTGCAAAATACCCTCCAATTGAATGTTTGTTTTTTTTAATTCTCTCATATTGGCTCTCAATCTTCCCTTCCCCGAAATGTTTTGGTTCTCTCTTGCAATCCAGCCATGTTCTCGTCAAATTTGCCAGTATCAGAACTGCGAGAATCATAAATAGAATTAAGGTGACCATAGTCGAAATCTGGTAGATCGCAGATGCCACTAACTGTTTTCGAAACATGGAGGGAATCAGCAGGTTTGACAGCCAGCACAAGCCCATAGACATAAGAATTGACAGGAAACTTTCTCTGCGCAACATTGATTTTTTTTTCTGATACAAAAGTGTTCTTTCTTTCCATAACTGAATCTCTCTTAGAAGCAAATCCATCCAGGACTCGATTCTTCCCCCCATCTGCTCTACTTTTATTACATACTCATGCATCAATTTCATGCGGCGACTGGGATAATTCTCCCCAATTACACCAAAGGCAGCGCGCAGAATGTTCTCACCGGCTTCCTCTCCCGTCTTCAAAATATGAAGTGCGCTCTGTAACACCGTATTCATATCGGAGGAACTCTCAAACAGAGACCGGCAATCTTCCAGCGAAGTTCCCACAACCGATGTCCTCTTGTACGAACACAGAAATTGTTCCATATACGAGACACTTTCCCTGTACTTTTCTTCATTTTTTGCCGCGCGAACCATATAGCGGTCAGCGAGGGGGAGAAGAAAAAGACCAACGAATCCAAGAACAAAGATCTCCTTTGATTCCAGTGAGAAGACAGACCCGCATAGTCCAACAAAGGCAAACAGAATCAAAATTTCTATTCCCATTCTTTTAGCTGTTTTTCCGCTCATTTAATATTTCTCCCATGTTTCTTTTCATTAACGGATTCATTACTCCCGCCTCATGAAACTTTCGCCTGATATTCACCGGCAGTTCACATCCGGTAATTTTTCCATCCTCCACCAGCATTACCATCTCATTTTTTGTCTCTTTCCACTCCACCCCATATCGATCGAATACGGCAATTTGCTCAATTCTTCTTTGAATCTTTCCTTCCTCCGACATTTTACTCTTGACTAAAATACCGACATCGATAAATCGGTATGTATCGTTTTCAATACGTGTCAGATCCTCACGCCCTCCTGCCATATTCTTCATGCGGTCAGGAATATTTCGGACATCGTCGGTATGAATGGTTGTCAGTCCTGTCATCCCGGTGCTCAATGATTCCAATAGATATCTCACTTCCTCGGAACGTGCCTCAGATAATATAATCCACTTGGGAAGCTGCCTGAGACAGGCCTTGATCGCCTGCGCGTACGAAAAATTTTCTGCCACTTTCATTTCGATGCAGTCTTTGTTCGGATTGATCTTTTGGTAGTGAATTTCCAACACATCTTCAATCGTAATAACCCTCTCTTTTGCCGGAATAAATTTTGTCAACAGCTTTAGCAATTCGGTCTTTCCGGCACCCGGCAGCCCACAGATTGCAACAGAGCAATGTGCCATAATACAATTTGTCAAAAATTCATACATTTCTTTTGTACAATATCCACTCTGTATCATCTCTGTTTTCTCCAGGCGACGAACAGCCGGAATCTTTCGGATGGAAATGGTCGCACCCGAATGAACAATACAGGGATGCACCACACTGATTCTCAATTCCTCCGTCTCCGCCTCCAGCACCGGACTCATTCGGTTAAATGGTACATTTGTGAGATTGGATAACAGCAGAATGAAACGATCCACAAAGGCCTCTGTCAATCTTTCACCAGCCATATAACGCCCTCTCTCCAAATCATCAATCCACAGCTGTCTGCCGTTCCAATTTATATCCGTCACATGATCTTGCACAATATACGGATAGAGAATTCCATAATCCTGTCTCTTTAGTAAATATTTCTTTTGAAACTCATTTGTTTTTTCCAATTGTATCCTCTACTTTCTTTCGACACGAAAAAAATTTGATTAAAAATTTTTGATTTGTCTCCCTCGAAAAGGGGGCCTTTTGTTCCCTCATATAGGTGTGTACGGCTCTCATATCCGCTCTTGAGAACATCCATATTTCCTCACAGGAGTCATTGAATGTTTCCTTCTCATCAAGAAACCGCACATACGATGTTTCCTCTGTCATAGTCACTTTATCCTCTACAATATGCACCGGAATTACCACCGGATTCATCTGCAGGATTGTGAGTTTTACACGGTAAAATCCCACCTTGTTTGATAAGAGACCATTCCATTCCCACTGATACGAAATGGAGTCCCCGTGATCCTCTCCCCAGTCAATCCGGCACTTTTTAAGTAGTTCCTCTTCCCAGTCCTTTTGCAAATAGGAGTTGATTTCCCATTGAAAAAAATATCTCTGTGTCGTCTGTACCGTAGATTTCTTCTTTTTTTTTCGTTTTTTCTCATTTTCCTTATTCCTTTCTTTGTTTTCCTTCGGTGTCTTTGAAGGTGTTACTTCGGGCGTACCTTTGGGAGTTGGATTCGGTGTCGACAACGGTGTCGGTGTCGATGCCAATGTTTTTTTCTTTTGTCTCTTAGCCAGATATCCCCTGCGATTTTGAATCTTCAGGATAAATGTCCCCTTTTTCTTTAAGCGAAAGGAATTCTCTTTGATACCGGTGACCAAACATATTCCCACCCGGTAATTCTCCGGTTCAATTTCAATCCGATCACTAACCGACAGAGATGAATCTGCCCGGATAAGGCTCCCCGACTCCATATAAATCGATTGCACGGATGGGTTCTGATACAACCGGCATGTCCCACCGGCTAAGTAAATGTCATCTCCGCTTTCTGCCCGATTATTTCCTATCACTCCACCATAAATCTGAAAATTTGAATTCTTTACTGAATAGATGGCCCCTCCGACACCTCCGTATACGGTTTCATTTGTTCGATAGCCACTCGCTCTGTTTTCCGTGATTTTTCCACCACATATCTTAACTTTTCCCTCGCTGTAAATTGCACCGCCCCTTCCATCAAACCCTTCCACCGATCCGATTCCGGCCGAACGGTTTTGAGTTAATTCGCCATCATTCATAAGAAAACTCCCACCTCGTTCCACCCGTACACCGGCTCCCCCGGTAACATTTTGGTTTTCTCGAATGATTCCTCCCTCTAACAATAATGTTCCCTTGTTATGGATGCGGACAGCTCCACCGCCATCGTGATTTTGATTCAGATTACAATTTTGACACAGGATACTCCCCTTTCCCAGAACAACTTTTCCCTGATCAATGTCAATCAAACGACCATATAGCGCAGATTGTACGACAGCTGATTTGCCACCACCTGAAATCGTAATCTCTTCCAGCTCCAGCTGTGCCTTTTCAATCAAAAACAGTGTGCCTCCAAACACATTTTGTTCCTTTTGCGATCTTTTAAGTATATGGTTATTTCCCTTTACTCTTTTCACTCCCCTGACAACCAGACCATCCATAAGATCGATATCTTTCGTAATTTCAATCTCCTGATCTTCTGTACTTTCCATGGCCTCTTTGAGTTCTTTAAAATCAGACACACTCTTTGTTGCTCCCTGCACGCAGCGAGCCGGAATCCATCCAATGAATCCTCGCAACAAGAGAATTCCAATCAGAACTCTGCCTATCCGTTTTTTTGATATTTTTTTCATTGGTCTCTCAATTGATCCAGTCGCTTCTTCAGAAGGAGGGCTGTCTCTTTTGTCTGAACATAAAAATCATGATTGATATTTTGGGGAACACAATTTTGAATTCCCTGCAAAAAAGAAATCACTTTTCCATCCGACATCGCATCCGCAAACTGAACATTGTGAGGAATTACTCCAACATTTTCATAGGGAATCCGGAATCGCTTCATGACCATTTGTTTGCACCACTCCGATTGACTGTCCGAATTTCCCAAGATATAAAATGCCTTTTTTCGTATCTCTGAATAGTTTTCAAAAAAGTGCTCTAACATCTGACGATTCTGACAAAGATTGACGACAATCAAATCTGCCTGCTGTAGAATTCTTCGCGAACTCGGAAGTGAAGCTGACGCTGTGTCGATCATTACATAATCACTCATTTGTTCCAGATAACGAATTATTTTTTGATAGTCTCTCTCAAATTGATATTCAAACAAATCCCTATTGGAAATTCCCTCTGCGGACAGATAAAACAATTTTTCTCCCAAAAAATCTTCCATCAGGTGATAAAACTTTTCCCGCTCCGGAATGTCTTCCCGGTCTAACAGATAAAATAACTTTGCCAGACCAGTCTCTGTCTGATATGTTTTTTTCTCTCGTACCCATTGTTTTGAATAATGGCTGATAAATGCATTGCCCAGATTGGTAATATGATGATGGTTCTCCAAAAGAATGGTCTTTTCTTCTCTCGAAGAATCCAAAATAGATAAAATACTCATACAAGCCAGATTGCTTGTGACACATGAGCTACCCCGAACGTTACTCCAAAAAGCAACTGTCAAATCACAACCTCCTTTTCTCTGTATTCGGGTGGAATTGCGTTTTATGTTAGCACGCTTTGATTGATTTGTAAATTAGGGAAATCTAACAAAAAAATTTTATAAATTTTGTGAAAACACACGAAATTTCAGCGCAGAACGACAAAAGCGCCTCAAAACGAGGCGCTTTACGACAATTTACTCATTTTTTATTTTCTTAGAACATTAGAAATCTGCAATGAATTGTCCCAGATTATCCGATGAGCCATATTGCTGATAATATTTATCCAATGCATCCTTAATCTCATCGTTAATCACAACTTTTCCACGAACCTTTTTGTTGTGCAGTCGCTCAACGACTTCATCCATCGTGACAATCGCAGCTGTCCTAAAGCCATATTTTCCGCGAATTTCCTCAAGGGCACTCTTGTTGCTGTTCAATCCCTTTTCCATGCGATTGAGTGATACGATCAGACCCACAATCTCAACATCGCCCTGCTCCTTGAGAATCGGATAGGTCTCTTCAATCGACTTTCCGGATGTCGTGACGTCCTCAATGATGACAACACGCGTTTTGTCTTCTAACTTTGTTCCCAAAAGGATTCCCGAATCCCCGTGATCCTTGATCTCTTTTCGATTCGAGCAATAACCGATTTCCTTGCCATATAAGTTATAATAAGCGATACTGGTAGCTACGCTGAGCGGAATTCCTTTATAAGCCGGACCAAAAAGGACATCAAAATCGTCTCCATAATTGTCGTGAATCGCTTTTGCATAAAATTCACCCAGGCGTTTTAACTGAGATCCTGTCTGATACGCTCCTGCATTCATGAAAAAAGGAGACTTCCTTCCACTCTTAAGAGTGAAATCACCGAACTTCAATACATCGGATTCCACCATAAAATCTATAAATTCCTGTTTATACTTTTCCATTGTGATAAAACCTCCTGTTTGCTATGCTTTCCACCAAAAACACCTGTACAGTATAACACAAAAAATTTAGGAATGCAACCAAACTTCGCTTTACCGGACACATCCGATAATCTCGGATATATTGTCCAGATGCTCTTTTGTTACGTAATCCTCCAGTCCGTCGATCACCTCAGACGTCACAGTAGGATGATAAAAGTTTGCAGTTCCCACAGCAACCATTGTCGCACCAGCCATCATAAATTCCAGGGCATCCTCGGTATTTTGTATCCCTCCCATGCCCAAAATCGGTATTTTGACCGCTGAGGCGACTTCGTACACCATCCGGACAGCCACCGGTTTTACACAGGGACCCGACATCCCTCCGGTTCGATTGGCAATTGCAAAGGTTTTCCGGTTTACATCAATTTTCATCCCGGTAATGGTATTGATCAGAGATACTCCGTCAGCGCCGCCGGCCTCCACTGCACGTGCCATCTCTGCAATATCGGTCACATTGGGACTCAATTTCATAATCACCGGTTGCCTGGCTGCTCTTTTTACCGCTTTGGTAATGTCCTCTGCCATCTCCGGCTTTTGTCCGAACGCAATTCCTCCCGCCTTGACATTAGGACAGGAAATATTGATTTCCAACAGATCTACCTTTTCATCTGCCAGTCTCTCTACGACTTCAACATAGTCTTCCTTCGATCGCCCGCACACATTGACAATGATTCTTGCATTCTTTTCGTGTAAATACGGCAAATCTCTCTCAATCAGTGTATCAATGCCGGGATTTTGCAGTCCAATTGCATTGAGCATCCCCGCATGCGTCTCTGCAATGCGCGGAGTCGGATTTCCCGGCCATGGCACATTGGCGACTCCTTTCGTCGTAACAGCGCCCAGCTTTTCAAGATTTACAAATTCACTATATTCCAGACCGGAGCCAAAGGTTCCCGATGCTGTCGTGACCGGATTTTCAAATGTGATACCGGCAAAATTTACTTGTAATTGTCTGCTCATTTCAACCTCTCTTCTGCAATCTTATGCTCTCACAAATCGATCTCTTCTGCCAAAAAAACAGGCCCATCTTTACATATCCTTTTGTTGCAAACCTTGGAATGATCATCCTGCTCAGTCGAAGAACAGACACAGGCCAGACAGGCACCAATTCCACAGGCCATCTTTTCTTCCATTGATATCCAAGCCGGAACCCCTTTTTCGCTTGCCCATTCTTTCACTCCCCGAAGCATCGGAATCGGACCACAGGAATATACCACCTTTCCCTGTGCCTTTTGCTCATTCATTGCATGGATGACATTTCCCTTCGTTCCGATACTTCCATCTTCTGTGGCAATGAGAACTTCATCTGCCACGGTCTTTAACTCTTCCATGAGAAAGGTATTCGAATCCCGGTAACCAACCACCAGAGTAACTTTTCCGGATAGCTCTTTCGCCAATTGAATCAGGGGAGGAATCCCAATTCCACCCCCCACAATAATTGCCGGTTCCGATGTTAATGGAAATCCGTTTCCCAAAGGCCCCATGATTTTCAGCGAATCCCCTTTTTTTAAGAGTGAAAATTCTCTGGTTCCTGAGCCGACCACCCGATATACCAAACGAATCCGTCCATTCTGCGTATCAATCTCACACAAACTGATCGGTCTTGGCAAAAGAGTATCACCATTCACGGAAAACAACGAGACAAACTGCCCTGCCTTTGCCTGCTCCGCGATTTGCGGGACATCAATCCACATAGAGAAGATATCGGATTGAAGTTGTTCTTGTTCCCATATCTTCCCGAAACAATGCACTTTAGCCATATTCTTAATCCTCGCTTTCCTGCGTTTGAAGGGCTTCCTCCGGAATTGTGAAGTCCTGAATCTTATCATAATTTTTATAGAGAATCTCAACCGTCATGTCGCTCACTGACAATTCCATATCTCCCATAAAAAAAGACTGTTCTTTTGGCAGTATCTCATCCAGATTTTCCTGTACCACGTGAGACATCTGATTCATCATATCGGTGATTGGATATTCGATTTTGTAGATCACTTCCTTCTCTTTATCAATCCAGACAGTCATCACAATATCTCCGAGATTTTCAGCCATGGAATCGATCATGGTTTGAGTGTCCCATGTTTTGCCAAGTGCAGATTGAACAATGGTTGCGTATCGTTTTAGAACTTTGGTCTGCTCATCGGCTGCCATCGTATACTGATATAATTGATATTCTCTGTCATTTTCCTGTCTTTCTTCCAGCTTTACAAATGAATCCGCATGATCTTTAAATTGCTGCAAGGAGTCCATACCCAGCTGCTGCATCCATTCATCCGATCCCGCCAATCGCATCTTCGTCCATGACATCTCACCGGACTCTATATCCTCGACCCCAGTGTATACATAGTAATCTTCGCCCTCTTTTTGCAGATAGGATTGTGTCTGTGAGTCTCTTCCCATCACGGACACATCGGTAAGCATTTTGGCCTTGCCGGAATCCGTAAAGACAAATTCATCGGATTCGACGAGAACCGGGATGTCCTGTTGTGCCCCCTGAAAATCGAGTGAGATCGTTCCCTCCACTTTCATATCCGCCTCAACACTTTTTATCGAAGCACTTGCGGTCAAACTTGTGCTCAAAATCTCTTCATCCGTTTTCTTACAGCCGCTTAACAAGACAGCAACCATCACTGTACACATCCAGATTCCGATTGTATGCTCTTTCTTTTTTCTGCCAATACCTATCATACAACTTCTCCCTTTCCTGCTTTTAGAAAATGCTTGCCAGATCCTCTTTCATATCCAATACTGCCTGTCTCGAGGCATCCGCATAATTATCTTCTCCAAAAGAACGATATTTTTCCTGCTTATAAGCACAGATGATTCCCCTTGATGAATTCACAATTGCTCCCAGACCATCTTCATCAAAATATGGTCTCAAATCTTTGGCTGTTCCTCCCTGTGCCCCATAACCGGGAACAAGGATATAAGTCTTTGGCATAATTTTTCGAAGAACTTTTCCCATCTCCGGATAAGTGGCACCGACAACGGCTCCCACATAACTGTATGCATCTCCCATACAGTCTTCTCCCCATTTTGCCACATATTCTCCGACCAGCTCATACAAAGGTTTCCCATCTACCATCTTGTCCTGAAATTCTCCGGATGAGGGATTGGATGTTTTGACGAGAACAAAAATCCCCTTTTTCTCCTGTTTACACACATCGACAAATGGCTTAACCCCATCGGTTCCAAGATATGGATTTACTGTGATAAAATCCTCATCAAATCCACGACACACCGCACTTCCCACCTGCACAGAACCCAAATGCCCATTGGCATAAGCCGTGGAGGTCGATCCGATATCTCCCCTCTTTACATCACCGATCACAACAAGTCCTTTTTCCTTGCAATAATCAACGGTCTTTTTGAAGGCAGTAAGTCCGGGAATTCCAAATTGTTCATACATCGCAATCTGTGGCTTTACTGCCGGAATCAGATCCGAAACAGCATCTATAATTCCTTTATTATATTCCCAAATCGCTGTTCCCGCTGCCTCTAATGTCTCTCCCTGCTCTTTGATTGCCTTCTCTAAAATTTTCTTTGGCACATAGTCAATCATCGGATCCAGTCCCACGACGATCGGAGCCTGTGTTTTTTTTATTTTGTCCACTAATTGATTAATCATATCTTCTTTCCTTTCTTTTGATCGGAGTCATCTCCGTCACTCTTCATATTGATAAACAATTTCTCCCGCTACCAGAGTATAAAACACTCTGCCATATACTTTCATTCCATGGAACGGTGTGTTTTTGCCTTTGGATACAAATGTATGTTTATCAATGGTATAAGAAGTATCCATATCCGCAATCGTGATATCTGCCGGCATACCAACCGACAGATTCCCCCCCGGCACTCCCAGAATCCGATGAGGATTTGTACTCATGCGCTCGACTAACTGCATTGGTGTAAGATATCCTTTTTTCACAAGATTGGTAACCGTCAGCGCGTAAGCTGTCTCAGAGCCGACAATCCCAAATGGCGCTTTCGCAATGGACTGATTCTTTTCCTCTTCACTGTGAGGTGCATGGTCGGTTGAAATGGCTTCCATCGTTCCATCCGAGAGACCTCTGCAAAGTCTTTCTACGTCAGTAGATGCCCGAAGTGGCGGATTCATCTTGTAATTGGCATCATCTCCCGGAATATCGTCCTGTGTGAGTGAAAAGTGATGAGGACACACCTCACCGGACACATCGACGCCATTTTCCTTGGCATACTGAATCATATCGACGCTGTCTTTTGTGGAACAATGACAAAGATGCAGTCTGGCTTTGGTCTCTTTCGCGAGCAAGATATCTCTTGCAACAATCACATCTTCTACGGCATTGGTAATCCCTTCAATGCCAAGCTCTCTCGCCTTTTCCCCGGCATTCATTGCTCCCTTTCCCACCATGTTTTTATCTTCACAGTGCGCCATAACCGGGATACCAAGCCGTGCCGCCTCTTCCATCGCGCGGTGATAGATTCTGGCATTCATAACGGACTTTCCGTCTTCACTAATCGCTTTTGCTCCCGCCTTAACCATTCCCTCAATATCCGCAACCTCTTCTCCCATCTGACCGATGGTAACTGCTCCCACCGGATAAACATGAATCCGGCTGTCCCTGGAAGCAATTTCAAGAACTTTTTTTACACGCTCCGGACAATCGGTTGGAGGTTTTGTATTCGGCATCGGACAAACCCCGGTAAAGCCACCCTTTGCAGCTGCCCGCGTACCCGATTCAATCGTCTCCTTATACTCAAATCCGGGCTCTCTCAGATGTACGTGCAAATCTAGAAAACCTGGCATCACATACTTGCCCGTGGCATCAATCACTTCTCCATTTTTTTCGCACTCTTTTACATCCGTATCGGACGAAAGGCTGCCAATTCTGGCAACCTTTCCATCTTTGATATATAAATCACATATTTCGTCCCTCTGATTTGCCGGATCTAAAAGGTGTCCATTTTTAATCCATAGGTTCAATAAATAAATCCACCTTTCCAAAATCATCCAAGTCAAACTGACTCGTCAATCCCGCTGCCACGATATCTCTCACCACTGCCTTGTTACTGATCACTTCAGAAATATCATCTTTTGAAATCCAGCGGCTGTCATGCAATTCCTCAGCCAGACTAACCTCATCGGTCTGAGCATCGCACAAAAATGCAATTCCGCCGGTACAGATCTCGCCTGCCGTAAATCCCCATGTATACAGGGGTTTATCAACCTGCACCGGAATTCCCACTTTTTCCTCGACAATTCTTTGTACTGCCTTTTCCGGTGTCTCTCCAAACTCCATTTCACCATCCAGAAATTCCCACTGATATGGATCAAAAATATTGTCGTCATACCAACGCTCTACAACCAGATACTGATCCCGGTACTGTACAATTCCTTTTACAAGGATTCGAAATTTTCCCATATAACTCTTCCTCCTATCAGTATTGCAGCCAATTATTTCTTGTCAATATATCCTTTCGCTTTGAGCAATTCTGCCATCAGAACCGCTCCGCCCGCTGCTCCGCGAACAGTATTATGTGAAAGGCCAACGAACTTCCAGTCAAAGTATGAATCCTCTCTCAGACGTCCAATGCTCACACCAAATCCATTTTCGTAATTGACATCCAGCGCTACCTGTGGTCGGTTGTCCTCTTCCAAATATTGAATAAACTGTTTTGGCGCATTTGGAAGACCCAGTTCCTGCGGCTCTCCCTTGAACTCAACCAAGGCCTGAATCAACTCTTCTTTCGTCGGCTTTTGATTGAAATTAACAAAAACAGCAGCTGTGTGACCATCCAACACAGGAACGCGGATACACTGGCTCGTAATCAATGGGCTCTGCGCCTTGACAATCTGACCGTTTTCTACTTTCCCCCAGATTCTCAGTGGCTCCTGCTCACTCTTCTCCTCTTCACCACC
>ONNE01000120.1 GCA_900319095.1 uncultured Eubacteriales bacterium
TCCTTCAAAGTCGCCCTGCTGATAAGGAAGTATCTTATTGAGGGCCGCCTCTCTGTCTTCTGCATTGTCTGCACAGATCATCTCACGGAAAGCAGCAATTCTGTCTTCCTCAAAGAACATATGCTCTGTACGGCAAAGACCGATTCCCTCTGCACCCAGCTCACGAGCCTTTTTAGCATCTGCCGGTGTATCTGCGTTGGTACGAACTTTCAGTTTTCTAAACTGATCTGCCCATGCCATAATACGTCCAAATTCGCCGGCAATCTGAGCATCTACCGTTGGGATAATTCCCTCATAGATGTTACCTGTTGTACCATCAATTGAAATTTCAGAGCCCTCTGTGAACTCTTTTCCAGCTAATGTGAATTTCTTATTCTCTTCATCCATGTTGATATCGCCACAACCGGATACACAGCATGTACCCATTCCACGTGCAACAACGGCAGCGTGGCTTGTCATACCACCACGAACAGTCAGGATACCCTGAGCGCTCTTCATTCCTGTGATATCTTCCGGAGATGTCTCAAGACGAACAAGAACAACTTTCTCTCCTTTTGCTGCCCATTCAACTGCATCGTCTGCTGTAAATACAACTTTACCGCAAGCAGCTCCCGGAGAAGCACCCAAACCTTTTCCGATTGGTGTAGCAGCTTTTAATGCAGCAGCATCAAACTGTGGATGAAGCAGTGTATCCAGGTTACGAGGATCGATCATCGCAACTGCCTCTTCCGGTGTCTTGTGTCCCTCATCAACGAGGTCACATGCAATCTTAAGAGCTGCCGGAGCAGTTCTCTTACCGTTACGGCACTGAAGCATATAGAGTTTCTTGTTCTCTACGGTAAACTCCATATCCTGCATATCATGATAGTGATTCTCCAAAGTATCACATACTTTGATGAACTCTTCGTAAGCTTCCGGGAACTCCTGCTCCATCTGAGCGATCGGCATCGGTGTACGAACACCGGCAACTACGTCCTCGCCCTGAGCATTCTTCAGGAACTCACCCATCAGCTTATTCTCTCCTGTTGCCGGGTCACGAGTGAAGGCAACACCGGTACCGGACTCGTTGTTCAAGTTACCGAATACCATCGGCATTACGTTAACTGCTGTACCCCAGCTGTAAGGGATGTCGTTGTCACGACGATATACATTGGCACGAGGGTTGTCCCATGAACGGAACACAGCCTCAATCGCCAGTTTCAACTGTTCAACAGGGTCAGATGGGAAGTCTGTACCCAGCTGATTTTTGTACTCAGCTTTAAACTGTGTAGCAAGCTCTTTCAAGTCTGCTGCCGTCAGATCTACGTCAAACTGAACGCCCTTCTCTTCTTTCATCTTGTCGATGAGCTGTTCAAAATACTTCTTACCTACTTCCATAACCACATCCGAGAACATCTGGATGAAACGTCTGTATGAGTCGTATACGAAACGCTCAAAAGCCGGATCATCATTTCCCTTGATCATCGCCTCAACAACTTCGTCGTTAAGACCCAGGTTAAGAATCGTATCCATCATACCAGGCATAGAAGCGCGGGCACCGGAACGAACGGATACCAGAAGCGGATTCTGAAGATCTCCGAACTTCTTTCCATTCTCTTTCTCCATCCAGGCTACACCTTCCATAGCCTGTGCCATAATCTCATCGTTGATCTTGCGTCCATCCTCGTAATACTGTGTACAAGCCTCGGTTGTAATTGTGAATCCCTGTGGAACCGGAAGACCAATGCTTGTCATCTCCGCAAGGTTTGCACCCTTACCACCGAGTAAGTTACGCATGGTCATATCACCTTCTTTGAAGGTATAAACCCATTTGTTTCCCATTGTCTGTTATTCCTCCTATTTTGATTTATATTGATTTAATTATTGTACCACATTTTTCCCCTTTAGAAAAGGGTTTTTTCCGAAAAAATGGTAAGCTTCTAAAATCTTTTACAAAACCATAATATACAGATAATACAATTTCTTCATCCATTTTGTGTCTGCATAGATCCGGTTTTTCATTTTTTCATAGAGATAACGGAATTCTTCCATCTCTTCCTCCGTGATATCATCCGGTCCAAAACGTCCCCGGTATACATATTCAACATAGACATAGACCGAATCCTCGTCCATCTTCATTGCCTGAGCAATCTCCTGTGTGTATTCGGCCATTGACTGTCCCCGATAAACTGCCTTTTTTTCCAGTAGCACCGGCATCAGATGATGGTGCAGCATGCGAATTTTCTGTCGTATTCTCACGCTCTTGAGGGTCCTTTTAAATAAAAACCTTCTCAGTCTTCTCTGAATTTCCAGAACAGCTGCGATAACCAAAATCACCACCAGAACCTCAATTATGATTCCCAGAGCCCTCTTTCCCTTTGACTGTCCCAGTCCGCCCTCATCCGACGGATCCTCGTTGCCGTCAATATCATCAAAGATCATGCTCTCTTCCGGTTCCTGTGTGACCGATGGCGTCGGTGTCGCCTGCTCCCCAGCGCTCGGGTCGGTTCTGTCATTTAGATCCTCTCCTTCCTGATCTTTGGCATCATTCGAATGATCCGGCGACTGACTTTGCGAGTCACTCTGCTCTGTCTTCTGTTCCAGATCGTCCTCTCCCACACCCGGTGTCACTTCTACCGGCACAAAGCCATAATAATCATCAAAAACTTCAATCCACGCATGGGCATCTTCATCTTTGACCTGAATTTCCTGTCCGGACTCAACCCCCTGCGCCAGCTCTTCTTTGGACACGTACATTCCCTCAACATAGCGTGTGGGAATTCCCACGCTCCGTAAAAGCACAGCCGCTGCCGTCGCATAATAGGTGCAATACCCCTTTTTGTTCTCTTTCAAAAAGTATTCCACTGTATCTTTTCCCGACGGTGTTTTGCCCGGCATGAGTGTATAGGTCGTATCCATCGCAATATATTGCTTAACTGCGGCAATCAGCTCATTTTCCTGCACTTTTCCGTTCTGGTATTTTTGATACAAATCACCGTTTTCACTCAGATATTGCTTGAAATCATTGCAGATATCCTCCACCGAATCCGGTGTGGCGAGGTAGTATTTTTCTGCAAATTCTTTTAATTGCTCTCTCTCGACCTGATTGTTGCCAGTCCATGTCGTCGCTGTGCCAATCGAATATTGTTGTGTCAACACATCTTTTCTCATCACATACGGATAGATGGCAAAATATTCGACGATATAATCAATTCCGAGCGTGTCAATGGTTGTTCTTCCGTTCTCCTTCATTTTGAACGGAGAAGTCGGCAGATATGGCACGACATAATTTCCGTATCCAAATGCAAGATTGCGGATTCTCAGGGTGCCCGACTGCCAGATATCCCCACCGCTATAAGACTGACTTTCCCCCAATTCATTGCGCAGTTTCATATGCCAGCTGTCCGGTCCGATTCCCAGTTTATTTAATTCCTGCAGATCCTTTTGGAATTCCTCATCACTCCCCAGAGACTTCCATCGGTTCTTGGAATATCTGTCGCCCACGTACCCTCTCAGGTACAGACCATGTTTTTCATTCACATCTCCGGATAGTTTTAGGAGGGTCTCTCCGGTATAGGAGACTCCGTCTTTTTTTCCGACACGTCCGTAATCAATGGCATCATCATTAAAATAGGCCTTAACCCACGAAAAAATATCTTCCTTCTCCCAAGATGTGAGAGCGACCACAGTGTTTTTGACCTGCTCAATTCTTCCCATATTGTTTTCATATCTCTCAGGCGGTATGAACAGCCATGAAAACGCTCCCGCTCCCAGTCCCACTGCCATCAGTACAATGGATAATTTCTGCCTCATATAGCGGTCGGTGGCATCCGTTCTGAGATGTCTGGTTCCAAAAATCGAAACCGCTACGATCAAATATGTAAAAATATGTGCAAAATAGCCTACTCTTCCCACCAACAGCGGCAAGAGAATAAATGGGATCGTCGCAACTAAGAAAACATAAGAACGTCTCTTTCGATAAAAGAAAGCACTGATCAGGGCAACCAGATAAATCCCCACCATCACAACAACCAGTGTCGTACAGAACTTGACGCTGGCATCGGAACTTGTCTTCTGTTGGATGAGCGAGACATCGCTCCCTGTAAAATTCATAAATCCTTTTAGGAAATTATTTACAATCGTCAGAGTCCCCTTTACGATCTGGGCAAAAAAACGGATGATCACGAAAATCGCAAACAGCGTGATTCCACCGACTCCGTACAATTTCCCCCGGGGGAAGGTTTCCAGCACAGTAAAAAGGCCATAGAACAGGATGGCCGAAATCAACATGATCAACATGAATATTCGTCTGTCATAGGTCAGTTCAAGGCTCGTCACCGTACACAGAACAGCCGACGTAACCCCCAAAAACACTAAGACCACCTGACTAAATTCTAATATGAAGTTTATGAGTTTATTGTTCCGTCTCCTCAAGTTCTTCACCTCGTAAATCCATCACTTCCAGACGTTCTCTTACCAAGCCGTATTGTTCCATATCCCCATGATCAACTACCGTCAGATAGAGTGCCGACTCCAAGGGTCTTCCCTCTTTCCATGCCAAATAGGCCTCTGCCAGTTCATCCGGATTCTCTGTTATGGAACTCTTAAATAAGTCTTGGAACATCCAGACCAAATCTTCTTCATTCTCTACCAAGCGCTCATGCACCAGTCCGGTATGATTGTTATACCAAATATAGTTTTGGGGAATAGCATGTTCGATCATAAACATGGCAATCGAATATACACCCTGCACAAGCCGGTCGGCATTTGTTCCTCTGCTCTCCCTTTTTTCCCTTCGGTTTTTCCCTTCACTCATCACGCATAAATCCACAAAAATATTGACCACTCTGGTCAATGGAAGACTGCCCTCTTTCACCATGAGTGACCCTGTCTTGCTGCTGAGTTTCCAGTGGATCCGCTGGATTTTATCTCCATCCGTATGTTCCCGGATGTCAAAAATCTCAGATGGATCATCTCCTTTTTTATAAAGAGAAAACCGGTCACTGTCCTCACTCGTCTCATTGTACCATCGATTCTTCCCCAAATACATCTCTTTGACCGGTGGCAGAACCAGTACATTCTGTGTCTCAAATTTCTTTCCGACTGTCCATGCAAAAATACTAAGGTAGTCAAAAATTCTCACCTTTTCTACCTTGATGGCAACATTGCCACAGTGATTCATGACAACCGGAATACGGCGGTCTCTCTTTTTTCCCGCATCAACAGAAAAGCGGACATTCATCTTCCCCGCTTCTTTGGAAAATGTATTTTGATAACGGACTCTCGCAATCCCTTTTGTCACCGGCAATACAGTATTTCCATTCTCCACTGACAGCGTAATGGTAGCGCGTGCCGGCCGGTCAATCGCATCCTTTTCTGTCATCGGATTTTTGGCATCTACTGTCACTTTAAAACGAAGCCTTAAAATCAAGAGAAAGAGAAGCATCGCAATAGGAAGAATCACGAGCAACCCCATCACCGCAATCGTGCCGTATTCCCGATAAAAGACAAATACGACCATACCGATAAACAGAAGCAATGCGTATAAAAGTGTTCCGACTGTCATACCTGCCTCCTGTTATAATTTTGGCGCTGCCGCTTTCTTCACGATCTCTTCCACAATATCTTCCTCTGTCACATGACTCATACGTGCCTTACCGTTTAAGAGGAGCCGATGTGCCAGTACCGGTTTTGCCACTGCCTGAACATCCTCCGGCAGGACATAGTTGCGCCCCTTGACAAAGGCTCTCGCTTTTGCCATATCCATGAACGCCAAGGTACCGCGCGGGCTCACTCCCAACGAAATCATTGAGTGATTTCTTGTTGCATCCACGATTCCCGACAAATATTTTAATACCTTATCATCGACATAGATCTGTTTTACCTGATCCTGCATCTGTAACAGTTCCCTCTTTGTGATGATCTCCTCTATGTAATCCAATGGGTTGATGTCCTGTCTCTCTTTGATCAGTCTCATTTCCTCTTCCATCGTCGGATATCCCATGGAAACACGGATCATAAAACGATCCAGCTGAGACTCCGGAAGCATCTGGGTTCCCGCTGATCCGACCGGATTCTGTGTCGCCACAACAATAAAAGGACTCGGAAGCTGTCTTGTCACTCCGTCGACCGTGACCTGTCCCTCTTCCATGACCTCTAACAGTGCTGACTGCGTTTTTGTGGAAGTTCGATTGATCTCATCGGCCAGCAACAGATTGCACAGAATCGCTCCCGGCTTGTACTCATATTCGCCATCGGCTCCAATCATATTAAAGCCCACCACATCACTCGGAAGGACATCCGGTGTAAATTGGAGACGTCGTTCGGTCAACTCCATGGCCCGCGAAAATGCCACCGCAAGAGTTGTCTTTCCCACTCCCGGCACATCCTCGATCAAAATATGTCCCTTGGCAAGAATTGCGGTCATAACCTGCTCGATGTTGTCATCTTTGCCGCGGATTACTTTCCCCACTTCCTTCAAAATCACTTCCACTTTATCATTCACTGTATCCATCTCCTTTTCGTACATGAGAAAACGCCGTTGATCCCCGGCGTTCTCCATCCTCTATATTCGTTCGCCCTGACACTTAGGATACTTTCATCTTGAATTTGCGGATCTCTCTCTCGTCTTCCGCTTCAATTTTCTCCATATGTCCACCGAGCCCACGGATTTTCTCTTCAAAATTTTCATAGCCTCGCTCAATGTATTGAATCTGATCGACGCAGGTATATCCCTCGGCAACCAGTCCTGCCATAACAAGTGCGGCTCCCGCTCTCAAATCCGGAGCGCTCACAGTAGCTCCGGTAAGCCCCTCCACACCGGTGATAAAAGCAGCATTGCCCTCTACGGTTATGTTGGCTCCCATGCGTCTGAGCTCACTAATATACTTGAAACGGGTTTCAAAAATGGTCTCTGTCACAATACTGGTTCCCTCAGACAATGCGAGCAGCGTCGTGATCTGTGGCTGCATATCCGTCGGAAAACCGGGATATGGCATCGTCTTGACATTGGCATAAGACAGCCGGTGATCGGAATAGACTCTGACACAATCATCATACTCTTCCACCCTCGCACCGATCTCCACCAGCTTTGCCGTAATCGCCTCTAAATGCTTAGGGATGACATTTTTTATATAGGCATCCCCACCGGTCGCTGCCACGGCCAGCATATACGTACCCGCCTCAATCTGATCCGGTATAATGGAATATTCACTGCCATGAAGAGCCTGAACACCGCGGATGCGGATCGCATCCGTACCAGCTCCCTTAATGTTCGCTCCCATACTGTTCAAAAAGTTTGCCACATCTACGATATGTGGTTCCTTGGCTGGATTCTCGATAATCGTCTTGCCCTCTGCCATACAGGCAGTCATCATAATATTGATCGTGGCACCGACGCTCGGACAATCCAGATAAATATGGTTGCCGACCAGACGTTCCGCCTGCGCATCAATCTTTCCATGATGAATCGTGACCTGCGCTCCCAACTGCTCAAACCCTTTTATATGCTGATCAATCGGACGGCTTCCAATCTGACAGCCTCCCGGAAGCGCCACCAACGCCTTTTTATATTTGCCCAAAAGAGCTCCTACCAGATAATAGGAACCCCGAATCTTTCGAATCGCATCCTCGTCAACACTGACACCGGAAATTCTTGCTCCGTTGATGCGAACCGTGTGAACATCCAGGCGTTCCACCTGCGCACCAATTCCTTCAATAGCATCTAAAAGAACCCGGACATCATCAACGTCCGGTAAATTTTCAATCAATACAGGCTCGTCTGCCATAATCGCTGCCACAATAATTCCAAGCGCCGCATTCTTTGCGCCTCCGACAACGACTTCTCCCTTTAGCGGTGTGCCACCTTTAATATAATACTGTTTCATTCTAATCCTCCATTTGTACATGTCGACTTACATGCATTCAAATGCTATTACCATAGTATAACACACTTTGCATTTTTGTAAAACGGTAAATTGAATACTTTTCACAAAAAAATGCTAGGATTTTTTAACAGAATAACCAAATTTTCCGATTTTTTTACCTAATTTAAAATATTCTCCATGAGAATATGTCACCAGTCCCGTATGGTTGAGTTCAAATTTCCCCGTATCATTCATATATTTTTTACTAATCTGTACCCCGGTCACCTCCGAGATAAACATATGATGACTGCCCAGTTCCAAAACATTCCTGACCACGCACTCAAGACTGACCGGACTCTCCTCAATGATCGGGGCATAGACAAGGCTTTCCGCCTTAGCCGGTGTCAGTCTCATCTGCCGGAACTTGTCGACATCGCGTCCCGACTTTACCCCGCACCAATCGGTCGCATATGCCAGCTCTTCCGTTGTCAGATTGATGACAAACTCCCCTGTTTTTCGAATTATCTCATAGGAGTATCTCTCAGGTCTGACCGAAATCGATACCATCGGCGGATCGGAACAGATCGTTCCCGCCCACGCAACCGTAATAATATTTTTCTTTCCTTTTTCATCCCCACAGCTGACCATCACAGCCGGAACCGGATACAACATATTTCCCGGTTTCCACAATTCTTTTTGTTCCAACGTCTATTTCCTTCCCGGAGAACACTTCTTTTGCATTCTCTGACCGCATTACATACGAATTTTATAACACATCCTCTCGGATAATTCCGGATAACTTTCCATCAGACAGTCGATTTCCTCAAAAGCTCCGGTCAGCATAACGACTATGCCATCGCCAAGCTCATCCATCATTTCGACCAGATCCTGAATCGTAGACGCAGCCATATCCGGTGCATCGGTAATCATCACACATCCACCGGTCAATTTCTCTCTCTGTTCCGCCAAAGCAAGACCATTTAATTTTTCAGCTGATATCTTCACGATGCTGCTCGCTGAAAAATATCCCACATGGTTCAATTCCTTTGTCAGACGTTTGGCCACCGCAAGAACGATCCTCTCTTCTCCTCCGGCAAAAACAAAATGCGCGTCCTGTCGATTTTTTCTGACACGATTGATCACACCTTTGAGAGTAAAATATTGAATTCCTCTGGATGAAATATCCTCCACTTCATCTTCCAGCATATCGTCCAGACTCTCCGGCTGTTTGCGTTTTTCCGGTTCAAACCGCTCCGGCTCAAGCCGTTCCGGTTCCATACGTTCCGGTTCCATACGTTCTGGTTCCATACGTTCTGGTTCCATGCGCTCCGGCTCAAGTACCTGAGTCTCCAAAGGTTTGGCCTTGATTGGATGCGGTCTGACCACCTTTGGCTCAACAATTTTTGGCTGTTTGACAATTGGTTCGACTGGCTCTTCCATCTCTGGTTCTTCCGGCTCTGGTTCTTCCGGCTCTGGTTCTTTCATCTCCGGCTCTTCCGTCTCCGGCTCTTCCATTCCGGTCACATTTACCGGTGACATCGCATAGGTCAGCGGCTCTTCTATCTCCGGCTCTTCCGGTTCCGGAATCTCATCATCCTTTGGCGGCTGCCAGTCCGCAGACTCGCAGCGCTTTTGCAATTCATATGCCTTCTCAACGATGCGCCCCTCACCGAACCAGAGCTGCAGATCCTTGCACTCCTGTATACAATCTTTTCTGCGTCCCTCCTGTTCGTACAGGCGGGCAAGCTGATACCCCCACTCCTCTGTATATTCTTCTCTCTTTAATTCTTCCAAAATATCAATCAGGGTCGCTCGTGACTCACCACCTGCGCGTGCAATCAAATAGCGGAGCTCAAATGTCTCCAAAGTTGGCGGCCCCGCAAATTCATAGGCAAGAAAAAGTTCTCTCGCCTCATCCATATCCCCCATGCGCAGTACCAGCCGGAGAAGGCGGTTGAGGACATGACGTGAGTGCGTTCTCTCATAGATAAGATAAAAAATTTCTTTTTTCTTATCCATTCGCTCTGCCTTTTCATATAAATCGGCATACAGATACAGATCCTCCAGAGAACCCACATCCCGCAGCGACATTGTGTCAATCAGTTCCAATGCCGCCGTGTATTGATTCTCTTGCAGAAGATCTCTAACCTGTGCGCAACGACGTACCATGTCATATCTTTTTCCCATGTTTATCGGCTCCTTATGTTATGTATCTAAGGAACTGTTTATAAAAAAGTTAGTTATTCACAGTTCCTAACAAAAACTCTTTTGTTTGAACCACTTCCTCCGGTACACGAATTCCCTCTTTCTCAAATTTGCGGAATGTCACTTGAAAGGACTTTTCCATCTTGCGCTTCTCCATCATATATCGCTTTCCGGCCTCCTGATAGGAGTTCTGCGCCACAAGTCCCTCTGCGATCTCAGAAGCCGGCGGGCAATAGGTAAACAGAATTTCCCTTGCCACCCGGTTTAGCTTCATCGCTCCGGATACTTCCCTCAGAATCCAGTCCTGATAATCTTTGGTGAAGACTTCTCTATGGCGATTGTTACACTGTTGCAGCTGCGCCTTTACCTTGTCTTTGCGATCCGGTGACAAATCGCTGTTTTTCCGATAAAACTGCAAATAATCCGTATACTCGGATGTAAGGGAAGGATAGCGGTAATTGTTCCACTCTGCCCCCATCTCCGAACGGCATTTTTCCCAGCGAAAGTGTGCCAGTAGCTTGAGCACTTCCAAAGACAGATCATGATCCAGAAAAATCGGAAGAAGAATTCTTCCCGGTGTCATCTTATCTTTGCCGGACATATCCTGCCACATCTGGCCACTGCGTCCATAAATCGGAAACAGCACAAAATCCGGCAGCACCCTCTTAACTAATTCAAAATGATTGATATCCACCGACACATAGGATGTCAGCTTTTGCCGATAGAACAAACTGTAATCAATCTTCTCAACTTTTCTCACGGCAGCATTGATTCCCTCACCAGTCACCACCGAATTTTCGATCCGCGTCGTCAACGACTCCGAGCACAGGATCGGCACAAACGATGAGAGATTTCCCGACAGCACGCGATCGGCATAGCGCACTAGATTTTCCACCTCAAAGTGAACCTTCTCATCCCCGTTTTTCATAAGGCTCTGCATCTTTTCTTCCGTAATCGAGCCATCCTGTATTTGTTTTTTCAAATGTCCTTCGTAATCCAGATCAAACTCATCTTTAGAAGGAGTCTTTTTCCCTTTGTAGATTGCATGCAGCCAGTCATACAGTGTATATACTTTGAACTCGGTATCCTGAGTACCCGGTTCCGGCTGCGACAACAGGATTCGAAGTTCTTCCTCTGTCAAAAGTTCTTCACTGACAAAGCCATACCACAAAAACAGTTTTACTGCCATCGGCGGTTTCTCATCATCAAAACATTTCTTCGCCACCGCCTCATAGATTTCAAAAAATAAATTCGCAATGTTCTTCCTGAGCGCCACGGTATCCGGAACTCGCGAGAACTTGTCCGTCAATGCCAAAAACTTCTCAACGTCCTCCTGAAAATCAGCGGCAACCTTTTGATGAATCGGTGCATATTCTATGATCTGCATCAGCGAATGATCCAATACGCCCAGAGAATCCTCCGTATACGCATCCGGATTGCCCGTCTCATCCGACAGGAGCGCATAGTAGATTTCTTCCATCTTGTCCCGGTTCAAACTTGGTGTCACTCCGGCCAGTTCGATAAGCTCAGCCTCTGTCTCATCAATACGTGCGAGCAGCTGATCCAACAAATTGCTGAGAGTATGCTCTTCTTTCCCCGCACGTCTGATGCGAAGCGCCATCTGTCCGACATAGGAGAACAAATTTCTCTCATCCAAAATCAGAATACGCAGATAGCGTATCAGCCACTCACTGTAGTAATGGCATCCCTCCAACAGAGAAGGCAACAATTCACTCTGACGGATGGCATGGTTTTTGGCGACGTAATCGTTACCTCCATAATAATTTTTCTGTGCCTCCAACGGCACTTTACACGCTGCCAGATAATAGTCAATCTCTTCCGGCAGACGAATCTCGTCCGGTTCATCCAGCCTCTCAATGGACATGATTTTTTCCGGCTGTAGTCCGGTCTGTTCTGCGACATCAATGCATTCCTGATATCCCTGTCGGATAAAAACACCGATTTCCCTGACATCGGTCTGCATCTTCAGAAATTTTTTATTGAGATCCGACAAAAAATAATTCATGGATGTAATAAAAAGCCCCCGATACTGTGTCTTTTCTTCCAATAGGAGGCCAACCTGATCCCATGTCGAAATCGGCAGTCCATAGACCACCGAATCTTCCATAGCTGTATATGTAAAGGAATGTACCCCTCTTGGCACATCATACATTCCCAGAAAATTTCCTGAACTCAATATAGTTCTAACACCGTCAGCTTTTACTTCAATACGCCCCTTCAATACCAAAGCTACAGACTGTATCGGTTCCCCTTTTTCGAAGATCACCGTCTCTTTTGTGACAGCCACAGTGCTATTCATATTAAGGTCTATCGACATATTGCTACCTCAATACTTTCTCCTTTATTTTAAATCCGTGCGCCCCGCTTTGAATCTCAATCCAAAGACGTTACCAAAACAGCCAGCTCGGCTCAGGCACCCTCATGACACACAGGATGATTTGCTTAGTGCTGCTTCATTCCTGACCTGACACGGTTCACAAGTTCCTGTTGCATAAGACCCGAACGTCAACGCCGCTTATCCCGGGCGGCTCTCCATCAAAAGACCCTGGGCGGGACAACACCCCTGCTATAGCGGATTGCAGGTACAGGGCACCGCTAACTCCCCGGCTGCACGGAAATTTTGACGATACATATTTTGATTATATCTTTTTTTTATCTCTATGTCAAATCATGGTCTCCTGTTTTTGCGACTTTTTCTTTTTTATTCTGAGTTCTCTAAAAAAACCGGACATCATCTCACTGCACTCCTGTCCGAGAACCCCCGTTATCACCTCTGCCTGATGATTGAATGAGTCCGTCTGCAACAGATTCAGCACCGACCCGGCGCATCCCGCCTTCGGATTCATACTGCCGATGACCACGCGCGGGATTCTCGCCTGCACAATGGCACCGGCACACATCGGGCACGGCTCCAGCGTCACATACAGGGTACAATCTTCCAGCCGCCAGTCTCCCACCACCCGGCTCGCCTTCTGAATCGCCAGAATCTCTGCATGCGCCAACGTACTTTTTTTGGTGTTTCTCTTATTATATCCTCTGGCAATCATTTTATCCCCACAGACAACGACGCATCCGATCGGTGTCTCATCTTTGGCATAGGCTTTTTTTGCCTGTTTGATTGCCTCTCTCATGTATTTTTCATCCTGATTCATCCTGATCTCCAATCCTATCTCTTATCGTCCGGGCATCTCACACAGCCAGTATCCGTAATCTCCATTCGTCAGGCGTTTCTTTTTGGTTCCCTTAAACATAGAAAAGCCAAACTGCCCTGCCAAATACCTCTCTCTCCGATGAAACTGCCCCGGCACT
Organism: uncultured Eubacteriales bacterium; assembly: GCA_900319095.1. Lineage (GTDB taxonomy): Bacteria > Bacillota > Clostridia > Lachnospirales > Lachnospiraceae > Eubacterium_F. The sequence continues at coordinate 13,380 of ONNE01000120.1, forward strand.
CCGATATATTCACAGTCTCCCTTATGAGCATACAACAAATGACGATAATTGTAAAACCCTTCTAATAAAAAACTGTTTTTGGCAAAGTGCCAATACTTCATCGGAAATTGAAACAGATCCGCCGGCTCCATCTGCACGCACCACTCCATTTCATCATCCTCAAAGGGATACATTTCTCTCAGATCTTTCAGATACTCTGCCCGCAGAAGAGCAGAATCCGAATCCATCGCCCGTCCGACCGGCTCCTCTGCCACCGTTTCCGATGTCTGACCGGCTTCTTTTCCACTGTCGGACACGGTCTCCGTAAACGAAATTGTCTCATAGCGAAAATCTCCCACATCACTGTCGCATGCCCCCACCATATAATTTCCCTTATCTCCCACGAGAACTCCTCCGATATGGCGAAATTCTGTTTTTTTCAGTGCCAGCAGCGAGTCACTCACAAATTCTGTTTCGCTCTCTCCCATGAGCCCTCCCACATATTCAGCATATCGCTCTCCCTCATATTCATAAACCAGATACACCGGCTGTTTTTCCTCTTTTGCCAGTCCGCACACGCAGACATATACACGTATGCCGCCATTTTTTCTCTCAATTCTGGCAAAACCGCTGTCATCCGGCACAACCATTCCCTTCTCGATTCTTTTCAGATAAATAATTTTCCTCATATACTCCGCCATCGCCTGATTCATCCCCTTACTTTTCTGCCTTTTTTATATTTTACAAAACTTGTCTGTATTACTATATGCGCCTTTTTTCATCCATATGCCTTTCATCCTCTCCCGGATAGCAGGTATTTTATTGACTTTTTTCCGAATACCTTTTAAAATAAAAGAAAAACTATCACCGCCAGATCTGGCGTAGAAATGAGGAAGCATATGAAAAAAATTATTCTGACCGGTGACCGCCCTACCGGGAGACTTCACGTAGGACATTATGTGGGATCCCTGAAGCGTCGCGTAGAGCTGCAGAACTCCGGTGAATATGATGACATTTATATTATGATCGCTGATGCACAGGCACTGACCGACAATGCGGATAATCCGGAAAAAGTCAGAAGCAATATATCCGAGGTCGCCCTCGACTATCTGTCCTGCGGTCTGGATCCGGAAAAATCAAACCTGTTTATTCAATCCTATGTGACAGAACTGACAGAGCTGACCTTTTATTACAGCAACCTTGTCACAGTTTCCCGCCTAAAAAGAAATCCAACCGTCAAATCAGAGATTCAGATGCGCGGATTCAACAGCAGCATTCCGGTCGGCTTTTTTACCTATCCGATCAGTCAGGCAGCGGATATCACCGCATTCAAGGCAACCACCGTTCCGGTCGGAGAGGATCAGCTGCCTATGATCGAGCAGACACGCGAAATCGTGCGCAGCTTCAACTCTACTTATGACGAAGTACTGGTCGAGCCAAATGTTCTTTTGCCGGACAACAAAGCCTGCTTAAGACTTCCCGGTACAGACGGCAAAGCTAAGATGAGTAAATCCTTAGGCAATTGCATTTATCTGTCCGATGACCCAAAAGATATCAAAAAGAAAGTCATGAGCATGTACACGGATCCGGATCACATTCGAATCGAGGACCCGGGAAAGCTGGAAGGAAACACTGTCTTTACGTATCTGGATGCTTTTTGTCAGGACGAATATTTCGCTGAATATCTGCCGGAATATAAGAGCCTTGACGAATTAAAAGAGCACTACACCAAGGGAGGCCTTGGCGATGTTAAGGTAAAGAAATTTCTCTATTCTGTCCTGATGGAGAATCTGTCTCCGATTCAGGCGAAGAGAAAAGAGCTGGAAAAAGACATCCCTACCGTTATGGAAATTTTGCACCGGGGAAGCATTCAGGCAAAAGAAGTAGCCGCCCAGACGCTCAGCGAAGTGAAGAACGCAATGAAAATCAATTATTTCAATGACTGACACACCTCACAGATACGGGCATATGAGTATCTGTTAACAAAACAAAAAGTACCGGATCACCCGGGAAGCTTCGATCACTATCGAAAATCTCCCTCAGGTAATCCGGTATTTTTATCTCATTTTCTCACTTTCGAAGCAGACGGACGCTCCCTCTCTAAATCACTGTTGCGGAACAGCCGTCGGTTCCGGTGTCGGCTCCGGTGTTGGTTCCGGTGTCGCTGTCGCATCAACATACTGTCCCTTATCGATCTCTTTATTGTCACTGGAAGACGGATCAACTACCGGGTTCTCAGGTTCTTCCGGCAACCCTTTCGCCCGCGTCACCGCGGCCTCCCATGCCGGCTGCATGGAATCGTATTCATCGTACCCCTCAACCCTCTTGAGAGCTTTATTTCCATCCTTGATCAGTTTTTTTGTGACAGCTGTATAGTATTTCCTCTTATTGAGAGTATCAATATACCACTGCAGTTTCTTGATACGATTTTTTTTGACCGTTTCCTTCGCTTTGTTCATCGCATCTTCTGCATCCACTTCCTGTTGTTTTTGCGCTTTTTCAACCTTATCTTCCTGATACTCCTTAATCGCCTCCTGCCAGTTATTCATTACGTCCTCATTGAGAGAATTGTATTTCTTTCCCACCCTCTCTTTGAATTTAGTCTGTTCATACTCATCCGGTATCTCTTCGATCACAGCAACGACGCGGTTGTATGTCTTCTCAAAATTCAGCGCTTTTTTTACACTATCAATCTTATATTCTTCAAATTCCGAAACCGCCTTTTCAGCTGCTTTTTTGGTCTTCTCCAGCTTATAATTCACTTCCCACTCAGAATTTTTCTCTTCGTTCTGTGTAGAATAATAATCATAGCCATCCGGTCTCTGCGAATAGTACCTCTTTCCTTCTTTGTAGGAAATCTCCTTTGTCTCTTTGGTGAGTTGACCATTCGACACACGTCTTAACTGAAGAGAACTCGGAATCTCAAAATCTTTCTTCTCAAGCTTGCTGTGGATATCATTCATAAAGCTTGACCATATTTTCAGCGGATAGGTACTTCCGTACATCCCCGCCATCTCACGCGGGGTATCATATCCGATCCAGACCGCAGTTGTATAGTAAGCACTAAATCCGCAGAACCATGCATCTTTATTGCTGCTGGTAGTTCCCGTCTTTCCGGCAAAAATCTGCTTGTCATTGTAAGCGGAATGACCGGTTCCATAACCCTCATTGAACGTTCCCTGTAAGATATCTTTCATGATATAGGACGTGTCGGCAGAATAAACTTCTGTCTCACCCTCTTCTTTTTCAGGCGCTGTATAGAGCGTACCCTCTGTCTCATGTTCCACTTTCACAAGACAGGTCCTCGAACTCAACTGCCCATTGTTCTCAAGGGTAGCATATCCCCGGCACATATCGTTGATTGTAACACCATTGGTAAAACCCCCCAACGAAATAGCCGGAGCCGAATTATCCGCAAATGAGAGTGATGTGAATTTCAACTTATCCAAATATCCAATGGATGTCTCGATTCCTGTCTTTTTAAAGACTTGAAAAGCAACCGTGTTGAGGCTTCGCGCAAGTGCCTCTCTGACCGTTACCCGTCCGCGATAGCCACCGCCACTGTTTTTCGGACTATAACTCTTTTTGTCACTGTCATCCCAATACACCTTGCTGTCATTGATAACAGTGGAACCATTTACGACATTATTGTCGACAGCCGGCCCATAATCGAGCAGCGGTTTGATCGTCGATCCCGGCTGTCTCGTTGATAAAAAGGCCCGGTTGTATGGATCCTTTTTACTTCTTCCTCCCACAATCGCAACAACGTACTGTGTTTCATTGTCAATACACATCGCAGCGCTCTGCAGAGCATACTTCTTCGTCTTTTTGTTCTTCTCGGTAAACGTGGCAAGTGTATTCGACACACTGTTTTGCAATTTCTTTTGCAGCTTCTGATCAAAAGAGGTATAAATGCGAAATCCCCCAGCACGAATCTCTGCCGCTTTTTCACTGTACATTTTTGAATAACTCTTTTTATATGCCTTCTGATCATCCGATGAGCTAAATGTATACTTAAATTCAAAGCCATCCTGCGCCATCATCTGAAGCGTGGCACAATCAATCGCATAGCTGACCATGTAATTTTCAGAGCTCGCTGTATCATCCACTCCTATGATCTTGATCTTTTCTTTCATAGCAGCCTTATATTCTTTTTGAGTGATGTATTCCTCTTCCAGCATTTTCTTCAGAACCGCTTCTTTTTTCTCTGTTGCCAGTTCCATGCTCGCCACCGGATTATAATCAGCCGGACGATTGGACACACCACACAGCATCGCCGCCTGCGCCAATGTCACATCTTTGGCAGAGCATCCAAAATAATACTGTGATGCCGTCTCCACTCCATAACACTGATTTCCATAATAGTTACTGTTGCAGTAAAACTCCATGATATCAGCCTTGGTAAACTTCTGCTCAAGAGCCGGTGCAAGAAGAACCTCCGTCAGCTTTCGTCCATATGACTGGTTCTGGGTCAGGAGATTGTTCTTGATCACCTGCTGCGTAATCGTACTTCCGCCCTGTGTGATCTCCCCCTCATTCTTCCAAAGTGCAACCGCTGCACGGGTAATCGATTGGAGATCGACACCGGCATGCATTTTAAAGCGCTTGTCCTCCACGGCAATGTAACCGTTCTGTATGTAGGACGAAATATCCTTGATCTTTACATAGTGGTAGGAACCACTGTCGATCTCGCCAATCTTTTTTCCATTTTTGTCATAGATCAGTGTATTGGACAACATATGAAAATTGTCAGCACTCAGATTGGACAGTTTCTCATATGCCTCTTCACTTGCCTCCTCATACATCGGTTCCACACGGGCATAAATAATCACCCCGGCAATTGAAACCGCCAGTACCAAAATTAGACACGTATTTAAAATAATTTTCGAAAAATTCATAATAAACGTGATTAATTCATAGATCAACCAAAACGGAAATACCAACACCAGCACCGTCCACAACAGCCACGTGCGTTCGGCAATCCAAGGCATTCCGCTTTCTCCCTCAATCCATCGCTTAATTCTGATCATCTGATTCCCGCCTTTCCATCTGCCAGTCCTTGTCTTTCTCGGTCGGTTCTGTCGTCTCTTCCTCCAATGGCTTCTCTGTCAATCCTTTTTTGGCATATCTCTTCTCTTTATGATTCAGATAAATTCTCCTGCACCGTCGCACGAACAGTGAGATAAAAACCCCCTCAAAAACCAACAGCAGCCAGTTCACACCGTTTGCAAAGAAATTCTCTTTGAATATAAAATGATTCGGTGCTTTCTGGTTGACGTAGATGGTAAGTTCATCCCCTTTTTGCGACGACAGGCCAAACAATGGCTGCAGCACGAACAACTTCTTGTCTTCGTATGCCGTCTCTCCATATTGATAGTACACGGTCACCATCGGAATAACCATCGCAAATGAATCCTTTGTCTCTTCGACCACCGTCGCCTTTACACTCTGGTATACCTCCCGGTTAAAAAAATGCGTGAGCGAATGTAAATTCATTAAAAGAAGCAGAAGGAACACAAATAAGGTCATCACAACCGGTGTCATGACCTTACTTATCGTAACTTTCTTCCGCCTCAACTCTTTCTTTTCTTCTTTGCTAAGTTTCGCTCCCAAACATTCTCACTCCTTGATTCTATGCCCATCATATCACAAGGCGTCAAGAAAAGCAAATCTGATCCTCATAAAGTTTCCGTTCACAAAAAATTCACAATTTTTATTAGCACCCGCTCTTGACGAGTGCTAATAAAAGTGGTATAACAGGAATTGAATAAAGAAACCGATACAAGGTAACAATGTTTTTGAGTTCCACACAGTCAGATCTGTGTGGTAAATAAAAGGAGGAATGACTTATGTTGATGCCTAGTATTTTTGGAGAAAACTTATTTGATGATTTTTTTGATGATTTCGTAAAACCGATGCGACCATCCACCGGTTACCGCATCGCACCTACCGCATCTGTCATGAAGACTGACGTCAAAGAGACAGAAAATGGATTTGAACTGGATATTGATCTGCCGGGATTTAAAAAAGAAGATGTAAAGGCCACTTTGAAAGACGGTTATCTTACGATCCAGGCCGAGACATCCAAGGACACAGATGACAAAAACGACGAGGGCAAATTCATTCGTCGCGAGCGATACTATGGTACCTGCAGCCGAAGTTTCTATGTCGGAAAGGAAGTTACCGAAGAGGATATCAAGGCAAAATTCGAAGATGGTATTCTGAAACTGGCGGTTCCGAAAAAGGAGACAAAACCAGCAGTTGAAACGACAAAATATATCTCCATCGAGGGATAATCCGAATCATTCAAAACGGACCGGTCATTGCACAATGCGATGACCGGTTTTTTATTCTTTCGCTGCCATCATATCCAGCAATTTGACAAACCCCTTCTCCATCCTCTGTTCGGATTGAAAAAAATGATTTCCCGGATTCCACTCAAAAAAATAACGATCTCCCATGTTTTCCCTATAATGATCGCATAAGGTTCTTGTCACATCTCCCACCACTCTCATCTTTGTATTTCTTGTTTTTTCTTCTTTGTCTCCAAGGCTCATATACAGATATTTCGCATAAAAGGAATGTTCCTCTGCATAGACCAAAAACGACGGATACCAGACCGAGCCGGACCCACTCACGATTCCCTCAAACAGATCCGTCTGATACATCGCCCACAGACTAAACAATCCCGCAAGGGAATATCCGCCCAGAACCCATCGAATGTCCTCTTTTTGTTTTTTGCTGTCTTGACAGATTTGGGGGATCAATGAATCGCACAGCCAATCATACATTTCTTTTGCCCTGCCCCCAAAGGAGGTAACGCTCCCCGCTTTTTCCTTCTCCGGCCAAGGCGTAAGAAGATCTCCCCACTCGCTCTCCGGTACCCACACCGTGACAAACAGGCAATCCATCTCTGCCCGGTTTTCTTTGATATGGTTCAGGACCTCCGATGCAATCTGTCCGGAACGCATAAGAGCCAGATACACCACAACGATGTCTGCCTCATCGTTTCCCAGTTTTTCATAAGATAAATTCATCCTTCTAAGACCTCCTGAATCTGTCTCTTTTTTTGCATTCTACTTTGATTTCATAAGGCTGTCAAGAAACCTTTGACTCCAATTTTATTAACTATTTTTTTCAATATACCTTGACAGGCGAGGTATATTGTGATAAATTATACTCAATTCGAAAAAGTATATCGAAAGGAGGAGTTCTATGTCACTGGCATCCGATTTGATTCGGGGAAATACAGAAACCATTATTTTGGCACAACTAATAAAAGAAGACAGTTACGGCTATCAGATCAACAAGACCATTCAAGAAATGACAAACCATGAATATGAGTTAAAAGAAGCTACCCTCTACTCTGCCTTTCGAAGATTAGAGCAGGCAGGATATATCTCTTCCTACTGGGGCGGCAACGAGGGCACCGGCGCCCGAAGACGGTATTATACTGTTACTGACACGGGACGGGATTACTACAAACTGCGCACCGGTGAATGGAAAAAATCAAGAGATCTGATCGACATACTGATTCAAACAAATATATAAAAGAGGAGGATATCAAAATGGAACTAAAATTGCGTCAACATATGGATGAATTATTCAGCGATGTTCCTACCAACCGACAGTCGGTAGAAATCAAAGAAGAAATTCTTCAGAATATTACCGATAAATATCACGATTTACTGAGCGAGGGAAAATCCGAAGAGGCCGCTTATAATATAGCCATTGCCAGCATCGGTGATCTCGACGAACTCTTGGAATCCCTGCGGGGAACCAATCCACCGATCAACGATGCCGATGTATCTGCTTATCAGGAGTGGAAGAAAAAATCTTCGGTTCGCACAGCAATTGCTGTCATGCTCTACATTCTCTCTGTCGTACCACCGATCATTATCGATTCACTTAGCCATTCCGAGCGATACGATTCTCTTGGAGCGGTCGGTTTTTTTCTGTTCATCGCAGCTGCCACCGGCATTCTGGTGTACAACCGCAACAGTAAACCGCTCGATCCTACAGCCACCATTACCGATGGCAGTGTCGCAAAAGATTTTAAAAAATGGCAGGAATCCAAAAATAACCGGGAACGCGCCTTTAAGGATGTCACCCGGGCAGCTTGGGGAATCATCCTTGTGCTGTACTTTGTGATCAGCTTCGCCACCGGCGCCTGGCAGATCACATGGATTCTGTTTCTGCTCGGCATCGCCATAAAATCTATCATTCGCGCGATATTTACTTTAAATGAAAGGAGTGAGTGACATGGATAAAAAGACTGCTGCCTGGATACGCCTTGGGGTATCCTCGGTCATCGCCCTTGTGCTTGTTATGATTCTGATTGTCGGAATTTCCATCCACCAATACGCTTTCACTTCCGACACAGGTGACTCTGCAGTTTCCCTGGAGGGACAGACCATCCATGCCGCTCCCGGCGAATTGAGGGAGATTCAATTGGACTGGTATGATGGCACAGTTACTTTTGTCTGCGACGACCAGGCATCCGACATCACGATCAAAGAATCCTCCAGCCAGTCAATTCCGGCATCAAAACAGGCGTATTGTCAATACAGCGATGGTGTTTTAACAATCGATTTTCAACGTTCCATGCGCTTTTCTTTATTCCGGTGGAAATCCTATAAAAAGAATCTCACCGTTACGATTCCAGCCTCCGTCTGTGATCAGGAACATCTGTCTATGTCTTTGAATTCCGTCAGTTCTCTGATTCAGATTCAGGATATGACAGTCCATAATTTAACCACCGATTCCGTCAGCGGACAGGTGATCTTTACAGGATCCGCGGATACCATTGAATGCAATACGGTATCCGGTGATGTGCAGATCACATCACTGACAACGCCTTCTGTCATCAGCGCAGACAGTGTCAGTGCAGATATCCGCATTCAGATACCTGCGAATTCACAGTTTCAGGTCAGCCACGACGGGCTGTCCGGTGATTTCACTTTGAACGGACTGAGCGAATCAGAATCTTCCGATCATCATTACTCATTTGACAGTGTCAGCGGTGACATTCTTCTGTCTGCAATCGAGAATTAATTTCCATGCGGTCAACATCTTTGATCTGGTGTTGACCGTATCTTTTTTTTGAGCGGTCAAACTTTAAGATCTGTTTTCGTCGGACATTATGCCCCACTTCAAGTTTGTACTCCCGATTCACATAAGAGAGAATCTCTGCCAGCACGTTCTCCACACCCTCAACATCAAAATAGACAGCAACCACAACGAAATTCATCGGTCCATTCTGATAGACTTCCAGTCCCGCAAAATATTCCGGATACTTTGCCTGAAGATTTTCGTCTATTTTTTTCACGAGTGCCAGATAGCGGTCCTCCCATCCGGATTCAACATAGGACATACTCACATCATACAAGTAATGAAATGGTTCTTTCATAAACTAATACCCCGGCAAATATTGTTTCTATCAATATATGCCGGGGCATTGAATTTGGTCCCATTTTAGTTAAAGCCATATATTTTTTGTGACAGGGAATATCCCCAGACAACAATTTTGCGTCCTGCCCGATTGCGGATCTGCATCGGTTTGCTGAGCGCTGTGTGATTGACCATGCGATACATGGCGGTATTTTTCTTTTTCAGATACTCCCAGAGTTCCGTGCGCTTGGCAAGGCTCTCTTCTGAGCCCTCCTTGATCAAAAATACAGAACTGATCGTCATCATCATCGTAAGATATTTTACCATATAGTCTCTCAATTTTTTGTTCTTGATCTTAGTCAGATCATAGGCATCAATCATGAGCTTATTTACTTTGATCTGCTGATCAATGCGCCCAATCATTACCTTTTCATTGACCGACTGATCCTCTCTTCCTATAAAATAGCGGTACAAGTCCACATTGACATAGTACATCGTCTTAACATACGGAAGCGGATTATAAACAAAAATATTGTCCACATAAAAAGTGTGTTCCGGCAGCTCTAATTCCGCATCCCGAAGCATCTTCGTCCGATAAATAACGGAGTGCATCAGAATGTTCTGACTCAATTTAAATCGCTTGACATCTCCCCAGCTAAAAACTTTATCCTCCGGAAAGACACCTTCATAGCGAATCGCTTTGTGTTTGTGCAGACTCGGTTTTTCATATACGTAATTTGCGAGCAGCATATCCACGCCACGCCCCTCATGGGCAAAATCCCAAAGCACATCAAGGACTTTTTTCAGTGCCGCCTGATCAAACCAGTCATCACTGTCCAACACTTTATAATATATTCCGGTCGCATATGCAAGGCCGGTGTTGACTGCCGAACCATGCCCCCCATTTTCCTTGTGAATGGCACGGACAATCGTAGGGTGTTCGCCTGCCAGCCGGTCAGCAATCTCACCGGTTCGATCGGTCGATCCATCGTCAATCAGCAAAATTTCAATATCTTCGCCACCGGCAAGTGCCGTCTCGACCGCATGTTCCATATAATCCTGTGAATTATAGCACGGTATCGCCACTGTTAATAGTTTCATCTTAGCCTCTTTTCTGCGCCTGTAACGCGATTATTTTATTTTATCGAGCTTTTGTAATCCGAATCTCTTCTACTCTTTATCATACCAAATTCAAGATAAAATATCCACTATCAATTGCGGAGGCTCAACCGGTGTCGGTTCCACCACAAAAACATTTTCCATGCTCTCAGATGCCTGCCATATCTTCTCCGTATTGTCCGCGCACAAAGTCGCTATCGTCTCTCCCTTTCTGACCGGGTCACCGATTTTCTTTCGCATAAGAATACCTGCCCGGTAATCAATGACGCTCTCCTTGGTCTTTCTTCCGGCTCCCAGAATGCCGGCAGATATCCCAATCCGCTCTGTATCCATGCGCGTCAGAAAACCATCTGTGTGTGCCTGAATATCTTTTTGACA
>ONNE01000104.1 GCA_900319095.1 uncultured Eubacteriales bacterium
ATCTGGCGAATCAGCTGGTCGATCTCCAACTGAATCTTCTCCTGGTCATCCAGGGTATTGACCGCTACGTTCCCCGCCTGTACGCAGAGCTCACGAATCCTCTGTACCACGGCATGGTCCTCACCGAGACTTCCGTCTGCGGTCTGAATCAATGAAATGCCATCCTGTGCATTTTCAGACGCACGTTTAAGACCCCGGATCTGGGATCTCATCTTCTCCGAAATCGCAAGGCCCGCTGCATCATCCGCAGATCGGTTGATCCGATAACCGGATGAGAGCTTCTCCGATGATTTCGCTCGATTATTCGTGGATATGCCAAGCTGACGGTTGGCCATCATGCTTGCGATATTGTGTGCGATTACCATAGTTACAAATCCTCTCTTCCAACGTTTCCCAGCCTATAGGTTTTATATCGGCAAAATCGCACCATTTATTAACCGGTCTAACCTATTCGCTCTCCCGGTTTCCCAGCTCCTCTTCGACTTCTTTGATCGCCTCTTCCTTGAAATCCTCTATGGTCTCCTGATTGAGAATCGGCAGATCTTCCAAAGTCTCGATTCCAAAATAGCGCAAAAATTCTTCGGTCGTGGCAAATAAAATTGGCTTCCCAGGAGCGTCACTCAAGCGCCCGGCCTCACAGATCAGTCCGTACTCAACCAGTTTATTTACCGCATGATCACAGGATACTCCCCGAATCTTTTGAATTTCCTGACGGGTGATCGGCTGTTTATACGCAATGATCGAGAGTGTCTCGAGCAAAACATCTGTCAAAACCTGCTTTTTCGGAATATGTGCCACTTTAATCAGGTATTCATACATATCTGGTTTTGTGCACAGCTGAAACGACCCATCCAGCTCAATGATATGAATGCCCCGATCCTCTTCCTCGTATCTTGTCATCATACTTCTGACAATCTTGCGGACGGTCTCTTCGTCATGTTCCACTGCCGCTGCCAGTCTCTCGATTTCCACCGCCTCTCCCACGGCAAACAAAATCGCCTCGACAACAGCCTCAAGTTCCCGGATGTTCACAGCTCTTCCTCCCCTTCCTTTCCTGGTGTCTGATAAGTGATCTTGATATCATCAAACAGGTGCTCCTGTTCTATTTTTAACTTTCCCGTCTTCATCAGCTCCAGCACACTTAAAAATGTGACAATCACATAATCTTTTCCGGTGCCCTTTTCTAAAATCTCGCGAAAACGGAATGTCCTGTGGAGCATGGCAAACTCCTCAACAAAGAGCATCTGATCTTCAATATTGATCTCTTCCTTTTCAATCTCTCCGAATTTGCTTCGTATCGGATCAATCTTGTCCACCTGCTTTTGCATGACGGAATCGAAAATCGCCTGTAACTTTGACAGTGTCACATCCGACAACAACTCATCGTAATTGACATCTTCCTTAAAATTCTTTACTTCTTCCGGAATGGTCGGCTTCTTAAATACAATTTTCGCTGCGTCATATTGGCGGTCTTTCAACTCAAACGAAGCATACTTATACATTTTATATTCCAACAGGCGCTCCACCAGTTCCTGTCTCGGATCCTCTTCTTCCTCTTCTTCCACTTCCTCTTTGGGAAGGAGCATTTTGGATTTAATCCTGACAAGGGTTGCCGCCATCACAAGGAATTCACTCATAACATCCATATCTTTTGTGTCCATGCGGCTCACATAATCGAGATATTGCTCTGTAATCAAAACAATGGGGATGTCAAAGATGTCCACCTGATTTTTCTCAATCAAGTGAAGTAAAAGATCTAACGGGCCGTCAAAGACCTCTAATTTGACATTGAGCTCCATCTTATCCATCCTCCCCATCAAAAATCATGCTCGTCCCTTTGTCTGTCAGGCAGTTTTAAGGCATATAGACGTTTGAGATGTAGGCCGGTGTATCCTGACCCAGATACGGCAGTGTACCATTTGCCATATAGTACTGATGCCACTTCTCATACTCTTTTTTTCTCTTTTCGATCTCCGTGCCGACGTTCGTGCGATTTAAAAGGATACCAAAGCCTTCCACCGGATTTTCCTTGCCCGCCATCACATCCACCATGGCGTCCCCCACCTCAAAGAAAAAGTGTGAGGGATTGTAAAAATTATATGGACAGAGCGCAATCTCATTGTAGGTGTTAAAACACCAGACCGGTCCGCAGATCATGACCACTTCTTCCATAAAATCATAAAACGTCTCAGACTCATATTGTATCATTTGCCCGGCAAAAAGGGAAGCAAAATATACTTGCAGTTCCACTCCGTTTTCCTCACACAGCTGTTTGATCTGTTTGAGGATGTTGATACATTCTGTGGCATTGTCCGAGATATCCGTCAGGTCCTTGTCGAAATATTTATAATATTTATCGGAATTATCCATCATATATTGGTAAAACTTTCCGTTCTCGATGTTTTTATTCCGAAAATCATAGTAGTGATCCAGATCTCTCTCTCCTGTCTCCTTACATGGATAGACCGAGCGCTTCACGGTCAAATCCTCCCAGGCAGTCTTCGGATTTTTCATAAGAAAGGTAATGATCTCTTCAATTTTTGGCTCTCCCGTGAGAACGGCAGGCACTTCATAGATCGTTCCATAGTCCTCGCGGTTGAATTCGTACAGCTCTGAGGAAGAGATCTGAAGCAAAATTTTCTTTGCATTCGTATTTTCTACGATATACTGCGCATAGGCAAGATAATCCGGGAAATTACCGGACAGCACCCAGCAATTATAATAGTTATAACCATCCAATTCTTTTAATTTGGAGGGAAGAACGGCACCACCTTTGGAACCACCGATGAAATACGCATCATAGCGGTCATTAAAATGTTTAATGTGCTCCGCTTTTAACTCGCGAAGATAATCATTTTCATCCAGTGAGTACTCATCCCCGCTCTGAGCTGCAAAATATCCATACGGATCCACAAAATAATTCATTGACATAATCACAAGAAGACATACCAATACAATGGAAATCAAAGAAATTGTCCAACGCTTTGCATTCATCACTTTTTCCTCCTCTCTTATTAAAACTGGAAGTACAGAAACTGTACCACTTTGTCCATGTTACAGATGCAGACAACAAGAAGCACACCGGCATAGCAAAGCCATTTCACAGAAGGTTTGAAATGCTCCTCGGTAATCTTCTTGGTCGTCGGAAAGAACCAGCAGATTCCAAGCCCCACAAAGGTCAATACGATGTTGTACCAGTTCTCCGTCCAAAAAGCGGTGAAATCTGCCATGTTAAGCGTGCTGATCGCAACCAGCGAGCGGAACACCTTCCACGACTGGCGAAAGTTCACGGACACGAATAAAATTCGCGTAAGAACCGCGAAAAGGAATGTCAGCGGAACCCCCAGCCAGGCCGGAGTATTCTTCCCTTTGCGCTTGCGGTAAGAGGCAATGCACACCAGTGTGCCATTGATGATCCCCCATGCCACAAACGTCCATCCGGCTCCGTGCCAGAAACCGGAGACGAAAAACGTCACCATCGTTGCCACATAATAATTTCGATATTTGTTTCCCTTCCGATACACATTGCGGAAGATATAAGCCCCCAAAAAGCGTGACAGTGTCATGTGCCAGCGCTGCCAGTATTCCTGAAAATCTTTCGCTTTATATGGAGAATTAAAATTTTGCGGAATCTCTATATTGAACATACATCCGAGTCCGATCGCCATATCGGCATAACCGGAGAGATCGAAATAATAAGAAACCGTGTACTCAATCGAGTGAAACCACGACTGAAGCATCGGCAGATTGCTGTGTATGTGGTCATAAAATCCCTGTGCATCTGTCGTCAGAGGATCTGCCACAAGCATCTTTTTTGCACATCCGATGGCAAAAATAAATAATCCTCTGGATACGTGATCCCAATTGAGCTTGCGGTTCTCCTCATTCTCAAACTGGGGTACCACTTCCGCATGATGGATGATCGGTCCCACGATCAACTGTGGGAAAAATGTAATAAACAAAAGATAGTCCAGCACATCATAGGTTTTTGTCTCTCCCCGGTAGGAATCCACCAAAAAGGCAATCAGCTGAAACGTAAAGAACGAGATACCAATCGGCAGTATGATGTGTTTATAGACCACCTCGGCTCCCGTCAGCCGGTGATAATTCATCAAAAAGAAATCCGTGTACTTGTAATATCCCAAAAGTGCACAGTTTGCAAGAACTCCGACCGCCAGAATAATCTTTCTCTCGATGCCATGGCGCTCCCCCTGAAGGCCACTAAGCGCTGTTCCCACAACGTAATTTCCCACTACACTTCCCAGAAAGAACGGGAAAAAGTCCGGACTTCCCTGCGCATAAAAATAAAAAGATGCCAGCACCAGCCAAAGCTTCGCACAGGCGTGCATTTTAAAATGGTTCAGCATAAAGTAGCCACAAAACGTAATTGGTAAAAATATCAATACGAATTGATAGGTTGAAAAAATCATGTTATCCTCCGTTTCTTTTGATCACAGTGCCATACACAATGCCTATTCTTTTTTTACTTCAATCAAACTGAGTTCCGGTGGGTTAAAAAACCGAAGCTTTATATGATGTGTCCCCAGCCCCCGGCTGACAATCATTTCGCTGTTATTAAGCCGGAACTCCCCCGCATCATACTTTGGAAATAAACGCAATGAAGGGGCAATCACGCCTCCCAGCACCGGCAGACGCATAATCCCACCGTGTACATGTCCGCTGAGCGTCAGATCCGCTCCCCATCCTGCATAGGCATCAAAAAATTCAGGGTTGTGGGCCAGCAGAATATGAAATCCCCTGTCCGGCCGCTTTTTTACATACCGCCTGACCCTCTTGGGTCTCAGCGGTCTGTTCCTCTTTCTCCAGCGATTGCGATACCAATACATCGGAAGATCCAGACCGGTAATGATGCAGCCATCCTGTCTGACTGCGGATTCATTGGCAAGATAATGAATTCCCATTGCTTTTATCTTTGCCACATATTCCGGATAATCCGGCATACGGATTTCATGGTTGCCGGGCGAATAATAGATCTCGTAAGAATCCGACAGTCTCTCTAACAGAGAGAGCATCCGGGCGGTGTGTTTTCCGTCCTTTACTGTGAGATCTCCTGCCACACAGATAAAATCCGGCTCACACTCATGAATTCTCTGAACGAGCTTTTGGTTGTCCCTGCCAAACTGATTTCCATGCAGATCGGCAAGAAGGACAATTCGAACATCGCGGGAAACAGCAGCCGACACTATACTATAATACTCAACTTTAAGGCAAAAATTTTGCAAATAGCCATAAAAAATAAAAAAAATGAAGACAATAACTATACAGGAGAGAATTTGTATCATGATTTTATCCTTTTATTTTCCACTAATCGATCCATTAATTCCAATGTCTCTGGCAAGGCAATTCCGCTCGGCTCCATCCCATGGTCTTTTTGCAGAGACTTCACGGCCTCTTCCGTCTTGTCATCATATACACCTTTGACCTCGACCTCATATCCCAGTAAGACCAGTTTGTTCTGCAGATCGCTCACCTCATCTCCCACAAAATTCAATTTGAGAAATGGCCATTGAAACGTATTTGCCATTGTTCGATACTCATCAAGCCTTTTTTTCAGATTTTTTGATGTTATCTCATTCTTCCCTTTGGCGATGAAATCAATCATCATCGTCGCACCGGACGGCTCATAGTGACCGTCATCCATATAATGATTCGTATCCATATTATAATCGGCATCCAGATTGGCGGCTATTATCTTCACATTCGGATAGGATAACAGCTTGCCATACATTTCTTCCATAATATAGAGATAATCATCCAGACAGCCCGCCTGATTCAGACATGCAAATACCATCACACCGGTCGGAGGAACCACAAATACAAACTGCGTCTGCGGATTTTCTTCAATCAGCGGTGCGACATACCGGTCGATGTTGTTCATTCCGATCTTTAAATCTTCTTCCCGCTCCTCTCCTCTGAAGCCCCATGTATAATTGTTCGAGATGATGTTTTTTGCCATAGATCCGGTCGAATACACCGTATCGGCCGGCATGATGTCATCCTGATTTTCACTCTCTTTCTGTGAACTGACAAATCCCATTTGATTTTTTATCTGCTCCACTTTCTCATCGAGCATCCCGGCAACGATAAAAGAAGACTCCTTGGTCGTTCTCCGGTTCAAAAGATAATCCGCATCATCCAAAACCGAATCGGTTTTCACATAATCAGCCACATACTGGTCGATATCGAACTCGGTTCCGATACTCGGCCAACACCAGTGCGTGAGATTCAGTTCATAAAAGACATATTTCAGATCGTTCTTTTTTTGAATATTCCGGATAAATTCTCCGTAAATGTTAGGTCGTCCGCTGGCCTGCACTACTCCCACACAGTTTACTCCCATTTTTTCATTCACATATTCAACATCCACATGCGTTGAGAGGGATGAGCCGACCCATACCGCATCGTATCCTGTGTACTGCTTTGTGAGGCCGTATTTCCAGGTGGGCGAATCCGTGATATCATAACTAAAATACTTTATTTTATCTGTAACACGGTAACAAAAATACGGATCGATCACAAAATTATAGCCGGCCACCAAAACCACCACGATCAGATATACAACGAGAAATATTCTGGCAAATCGCCTGTCTTTATTTTGTTCCACCACAATACCTCCTGTCAGAAATTCCAATAAATAAATGCCGTATTCGATGAAAATGACAGCGTTGATAGAATCGCCATCAAAATCAAGAGAATAAAACCTGTCTTTTTCAGATACCACTTCTTTTCACAGAGCCTGCGGCTGTTGACCGGAAGCTGGGATAGAATCAGTGAAAATCCAACGATCACATACGGCCATACTGCATAGATTTGATCCGAAACACCAAATTTTTGTATAGCAAGATCAATCTCCGGAATATAAGTCGCTGCCATCAATTCTTGTGTGACCGGATGAAAATCAAACCGGAAAAACTCCCGTATGATGGAGCATGCTCCCCCTATGGTATCGACTCGAAAGAGCGTCCACAACAGGCTGACAACGATCATGGTCACAACCCGTCCCGCTATCCGTCCCGGCAGAGCGGAAAACTTCTCCGGATCCATCTTGACAATTCTCTCAATCACCAGAATCAATCCGTAAACAGCTCCCCACAAGATAAATTTCCAGTCAGCCCCATGCCACAGTCCGCTTATCAGAAAGATAATCATTATGTTCAGGCAGGTCCTCACAAGTCCCTTCCGGTTTCCACCGAGTGGAATATAGATATAATACGTAAAAAACTTCGTGAGAGACAGGTGCCATCTCTTCCAAAATTCACCGATCGTTCTTGCCCGGTAAGGAGAATCGAAGTTTTCACAGGAACGAAATCCCAAAATATTCGCGATACCGATCGCCATATCCGAGTATCCGCTAAAATCAAAATAAATCTGTAAGGAGTATCCCAAAATGCCAAAAAGTGCCAGCGTACTATTGATCCCGGTCCTTTCTGCAAAACAGACATCTGCGATGTTCGAGAGTGTATTGGCAATCAGAATCTTTTTTGCCATGCCGGTCACAACTCTCACAATCCCACCGGCAATCACTTCGTATCTGACTGCGCCAAATTCCTCTGACCTCACCCAGTCAAGAAAATCCTGTGGTCTCTCAATCGGTCCTGATGTGATCTGCGGAAAGAAGAGCACATAGGAAATGTACTCAATCGGATTCATATTTATATTTTTTTTACAGCTGTCTACAATCACCATGATCTGGCGAAAGGTAAAAAAGCTGATTCCGATCGGCACGATGATACGCGAGCGAAAGGATATCTCAATCCCGAGACTCCGGGCAAAAAAATCCGTATACTTACATACCAGCAGTGGTAAAACGGTCAGAGTGACCGCTGCCGTCATCCAGATTTTGAAACCAATCGTACCATCGTGAGAACGACCATGGTACTTGTATGTGAACATATGAAACAGATATCCGATTGCCAGCAAAGGCAACAGGATATAGAAAGTATTCTGATCCAGAAGAAATAGAAAGACAGCGGATATCAGTGCCAGCAGCACCTGTTTATAGGGAATCGTGTAGAACAGTATACAAGCAATTGGTAAAAACAAAAAAATAAAAGGTAGTGATGTAAAACTCAAATTCGTACCTCCTCAAACAGGGATACAACTCAACGATCTTCGCTGTATCCGGAAACAAATTCAGACCCAACTGACAGTGTAGCACAGTTTTGAGAGGATGACAACCAAAAAATCTCCCGGTTCAAAACCGCCAGACAAGATTAGTCAGATATGCCATCAACCCACTTTCCCGGTCCTCACAGTAATCCATCTGCCACAGATGTGGATATTGCGATTTTGCCTGTAAATAATCTGTTTTTGAAAAGAAAAGAAACGAAATCGTATAACTCATGTTTTGCTGCATAATCGAATCAAACCACGCCAGCGGCCGGTCGACACAGACCACCACATTCATCGGAAGACGGTTGATGACCGGCTGATTCCCGGTCGTCATCGCATGAAAACCGGCAAAGTCCAGACTGAGGATGAGCGACACACTCTCCGGTTTGGCACTCTCAAAAAAATCGGATTCGTCCTGCTCTGTGTGAACCTTCACCCACGTAATCTCGTACCGGTCTCCCAGCTGTGCACGGATTTTCTCTGCTTTTTTTTCATGCTTTGGATCCAGCTTTGGTGAATATAATACCGTTATTTTTTTCATGCAAATCTCCTCTCACATAATCATCCCGAGCATATGTTCCACACAATCGGCAAATCGAATCCGTCCAAGGTGGTCTCTTCTTTGTTCTGCAATCCGGCATCGTATCTCCCGGTTCTCCATATAGAACAGAATCTTTTCTTTGGCATCCTCTTCGGACACAAAGATATCCAGATGCGTGCCAATCTCAAATCTCTGTGGAATCTCCTCCCGAAACTCGGCAAGAACCATCCACCCCTGTTCCATGTGCTCATAGACAGCCTGTTCGATTCCGGTATATCCGGCCTTGTTTGCAAAAACAAGAAGGAGTCCCGTTCCGTCATCCCGGACCGGATCATGTATTGCATAGACCCTTGGTGCTTTTTTACATAAGTCCCAATTTCTTTGACCGGCAAACTCAAAGAACCGTTCTTCCTGCTGTCTCTCCACTTCTTTTGCGAGTACACAGGAGGCTAAGAAGTCGGCCTCCACAACGGGATTTGGTATCCTCTTTTCTTTGCCCTCTGACAGGATCGGAGCATCCATGACTTCTTTGACCACCTCGGGGCCAAGAACATCCGCCATCAGATTCATCCCACCAAGGATTCTCTGATTCCGAATCGTCTGATGCAGATATCCGAGGCACCACTCCGAAACAGTGCCGGCGAGGGAAGAAATCCCGATTCCATCCTCTTGTCTCTTTGATAAATCGGACACGCTCATCCCGATTGATCCGGAAGGCAGATAAAGAGCCGCCCCCTTTATCCATCCCTGCATCTTCTGAGCCATTCCGTTATCACTCACAAAAAACACATTCGTCTCATACGCGGCTGCTTTTGTGTACAGCCCCGGTTCCGGCAGAGACAACACTAGAGAAAGATAGGTGACAGAGACCTTATGGCAAAGATCTGCCACAAGCTCATCAAAAAAGAGTGCGAACACAAAATCATATGTCTTTTGCCGCATTCTCTTCTCCGACAGAAACTCCGGGTCACGGATGATATCGACCTCAAATGCGTGTCCCATCATGGCATCAAGACACTGCTTTTCTGCGTTTTCCCATCTGCCCGCAACAAACAATACTCTCACGATGACCTCCCTTCCGATGACCCATATACCACATCCAGAATTCTCTCCATTTGTTTTTGCAGAGTAAAGCGCCCTGATGCCTCGTGTCCATTTTTTGCGATTTCTTTTCTCTCTTCTTCGTGCGCCAGATAATAGCGCACCTTTTCGATCGCATCCGGAACACTCTCATATACTACACAGTCAACATCCGGGCGGAAATTCTCGACTAACTCGGTCTGATAATTCGATAAGAGAAATCCTCCGGCACTCAGGATCTCCATCGCGCGCAGCGGTATGCCGGACTCAATGCACTTTAACGTGATGTTGAGATTGATTCTGCTCATGCGGAACACTTTGTGGATTTCTTCATAGCTGTCAACGGTCCCCCGAAACATAACTTTGGGAAGCTCCGGCACCTCCCGGTTCGAGTAC
The DNA here is from genome assembly GCA_900319095.1 of uncultured Eubacteriales bacterium. Lineage (GTDB taxonomy): Bacteria > Bacillota > Clostridia > Lachnospirales > Lachnospiraceae > Eubacterium_F. The sequence goes on from ONNE01000104.1 coordinate 10,151, forward strand.
AGTGCCACCCGGTGCTCCATCGACAACAGATACAAGAGCAGAAATCTCTCTCGATAAGTGATCTCTTTTGACAAAAGCAGACGCATTCTCTCTTTTTTACTGTCTTTCACAGAATTTAAATATGGTAAGCCAAGCAACGACTGCTCCAAATCTCCCTCTATCATCGAATCGAGTTCAAAGGCTCCATAGATTCTGAGCTGTGTCTCGAGAACACTCTCTAAGCGTCCTCTCTCATATTCGGTCAGTCCGTTGCAAAAAGCCGGGAAGTGAACCCGGTACATCTGTCCCACAAAGGAGACATCCGCTTGATACCGTTTCTGTTCCTCTCCTGTGATCACAATTTCATCAATGCGCTCTTGGTTCGAGCCAAGACACAGATGGTGGACGGGAAACCCTTCGCCCTTTCGTTTTTCATATTCTTTCCGGTCAAACATAAAAATCGAATTGGTGAGATAAGAAAGTGCCGCCTGCTTATCTCCCACAATAAACGGGCAGTCATAGATCCATGCGATATACGGAATTTTTAGCCGGTAGCAGCACTTTGCTATGACCGGCCAGAAATTCATGGACAGAACCCCTTCGTATCTTCCCTCTTTCAATGCCTTTGAAAAAATTGACTCAAAATAAGAGTCTTCCAAATCATTTGCAGACAAAAAAGAATACATAAAGACCCGAAATTCTATGTTCATTTTTTTCAGAACATACTCGATATCTCTCTGCATAAATCCCTGCCATTCATATAACATAAGTCTCATGCTCCGGCCTCCTGAACTCCGCCAATTCTTTTTCGTTACTATTCACAGTCTAGCACAATGGCCGGACTTTGTCATTAAAAACCATCATTTCCAAACTTTCATTCATATTCTTTTTTTTCACACATACACTGGTAACAGAATATATAGTTAAGAGGGATTCTTGTGAAAAAAAATCGATGTATCATCCTATTGTTTCTGTTCTGTGGCTTTTTGCTCCTGTCAGCTCCCCGCTGTCTTCGTGCGGAAAGTTCCTCTGATGTCGCAGCAACGCAAAGCCAATCGGCCGCCTCTGGTACCGCTGCCTCACCACAGGACGCATCGGTCAATCTGACCGCCAGGGCCGCAGTTCTCATTGAAGGGAATACCGGAACGATTCTCTATGAGAAGAATAAAGACACGGAACTGGTGCCGGCAAGTATCACGAAAATTATGACTCTGACACTCATTTTCGATGCCATTGACAGCGGAAAACTCTCTCTGTCAGATTCGGTGACAGTCAGTGAACACGCCGCTTCTATGGGAGGCTCCCAGGTTTTTTTGGAGGCCGGAGAGACACAGACGGTCGAAACAATGATTAAATGCATTAGTATTGCCAGTGCCAATGATGCTGCTGTTGCCATGGCAGAAAAAATTGCCGGAACGGAGGAGAACTTTGTCAAGCTCATGAACGAAAAAGCAAGGGAACTCAACATGGTTCACACTCAGTTCAAGAACTGCAATGGTCTGGATGACAACATCGAATCCGGACACTATTCCAGCGCCTATGATGTCGCATTGATGTCCAGGGAACTTGTAATAAAGCATCCTGAAATCTCGAATTACGCTACCGTGTGGATGGACCAGATCACCCACAAGACAAAAAAGGGCGAGACTCAGTTCGGTCTCACCAATACGAATAAACTCGTTCGCTACTATGACGGAATCACCGGCCTCAAAACGGGGTCTACCAGCAAGGCAAAGTATTGTCTGAGTGCTACGGCAAAGCGAAATGGTGTCCATCTCATCGCAGTCATTATGGCCGCTCCCAACCACCGCGTGCGGTTTTCGGAGGCTCAGGCACTCCTTGACTATGGTTTTGCCAACTGCTCAGTCTATGAAAATAAGTTCGAGAACGAATCTTTTGAGAATATTCCGGTCAAAAACGGCACACCGGACAGCGTACCGGTCGCTCCACCATCGACGTTTTCTCACACTTTTACCGGTGATTATCTCCCGGATGAGATTGAACAAAAAATCCAATACCGTGAACTGACGGCTCCCATCAAAAAAGGCGAGGAAATCGGTTCCATCGCCTTTACGTATCAGGGAAAATCCATCGGTTCAGTCCCTCTGTATGCCGCCCAAAATGTCGACCGCTCTACCTATACTGACTCACTTTGGAAGACCGCCCGCACATTTTTTCGCCTGTCACAAAAAGAACCGGTCCGCGAATAACACGTCCATGAGAGCTGAGTACTCAGTCGCATTCAAATTGTTCTTCATCTGTTCAAGAACTTCTTCTTTTTGATACATCTGGGTGCTCATCTTTGAGTTCGTTTTCTTTTTCTTCGCGTCAAAACTCATGATCTTAGGCACTCCCGATGCACTGTTCCACGTCGTCCACGACGCAAGTCCCTTGCCGTTCGGATTGCCTTTTTTCATAAAATTATAAAAATATTTGCGAATCTGACCGGTCAGTGCCACACGCCCCTTTTCATTTTCAGAGGACACTGCATCCGGCACATAGGCACTGAGGCGATGCTTATAATTGGCGAGAAGAAAATCCCTGGTCTGACCGTGGTAGGCTCCGACGAAGTCACAGTAAAACGAATCTCCTACCACTTTCGCATTGGTCCCCCATTTCATGCGAAAGGCGTAGACCGATTTGTGATCGGAATCCTCATAGAGGCACTGCGCTGCCTGTTCTACATAAAACGAGGATTGGAGACGGCTTCCATAGTAGATACCCTTGCGGATAATCTCCTGGATCTCTGTGATCCCATTGTTCTGCTGCCACAGAGTGTCAAACGATGTAAAGCCGCCTTTCCAGCCAAATGAGGAAAATTCCGTTGCCTCTCCGCCAAGAATTACCGGAACCCGGTTATACTCCCCTCTTGAGATACAACCGGTACCATCTTGCGGAAGGACCACACCGTCCATAAATCCCTGCGGAAAATCGGTCAGCTTTAGATTTGCTGAGTGATACATGCCCGCCACCTCTTCTGCGGTAAGTCCATAAAAGAGCGATTTTAATTCCTCATTGGACAGTGATTCAATATATTTTTTGGCATCTGCTGTCGTGGTATAGCTGCCACGGTTCACCAGAACATTCGCCAGTTTTTTCTCTGCCGAGGTCTTTCCCTCCTCCGGGGTAGATAAGGTAAATCCACCGCTCAACACAATGGCCTTGTGGAAGAGTCCGCTCATCGTCGTTGACAGCAGACACATCAAAACATCTCTGGCCCCACCGGAAAAACCGGACAATGTGACATTTTTGGCATCGCCCCCAAACGCTCCGATTTCGCTCTGAACCCAGTTGAGGGATTCCCGAATGTCTAACAGCGTAAAGTTCCCACTGTTCTCTTCATCGGTTCCGTCCTGAATCGCCGGATGATAAAAAAATCCAAACGCCCCCACGCGGTAGGACACCGACACGATGACAGCATCCATTTTCGATGCCATCTGAGAGAATTTTACATTTGCTGTACCTCCCACGTTGCCGCCTCCGTGCAGATAGACAAGAACCGGCAGGTTCTTTTTGTTCGAATACGGCCGGTATACGTTGACATACAGGCAATTGGCGGTACCGGCATACCCGTTATCACTGTCATAGTGAAGTGCGCGTTTTTTTGTTTTTTTGGCACTGCGGATGCCATCCCACGGTTCAACCGGCTGCGGGGCCTTCCATCTGTTTTCTCCGGCCGTCGTGGCCGCATAGGGAATCCCGTACCACACCATCGTCTTGCCGGATGCCGTTTTCTTTCCCTTGACTTTTCCTGACGAGGTATCCCGGATCAGGGATGGTTTCGGCTCGTTCTTTACCAACACTTTGATTCGGATAACCTTTTTTTCATCTTTGTCGTATCCGGATATTTTGGCACTGCCAGCTTTTTTCCCCTTGAGCTTCTTTTTTTGAACACGGACAATTTCGGGATCCGATGACTCCCATGTCAACTCAGAAAGCTGTTTCAACAAATCCTTCGTCTTTTGATTGGAGAGATTTTTATTCTCTTTAATCATTTTTCGGATTGTTACGGTCTTTCCCTTTTGAATGGTATAGGATGTCTTAACAACCGCAGCTTTCACTGTCACCGGATTGCCGGTCAGCCCCAGCGAAAGACTATTTACCAGTAAAGCAAGACAAAGAAACCATGATATTCTTTTTGTCTTCTTCCCACGCATACTAAAGCCTCTTTTCTACATTTGTTCCAAGTATTTCTCTGCTCCCAACCGTTCCAGCTTATCTGCCTTGGCAAGCACACCATCTTTCATCTCTTTTTTGTAATCTTTTAGTTTCTTACGAAGTTCCGGATTGGACACAGACAGAATCTTAGCTGCCAGGATTGCCGCATTGGCCGCCCCGTCAATGGCAACGGTGGCCACTGGAATACCGGATGGCATCTGTACAATCGAATACAGGCTGTCCACTCCGGAAAGAGTCTTTGTGTGAATCGGAATTCCGATCACCGGAAGATCAAACAGTGCCGCACACATTCCCGGAAGATGAGCGGCGCCTCCGGCCCCTGCAATAATCACTTCGATGCCTCTCTGCTCTGCCCCGGTTGCATACTCAACAAAGGTATCCGGCATACGATGTGCTGAGATGATTGTCATCTCATACTCGATCCCGAATTTTTCCAACATATCGGATGCTTTTTTCATAATCGGAAGATCTGAATCACTTCCCATTAAAATTCCTACTTTTGCCATTTTTTTCTCCCTTCTCTATGCAAGTTCCTCTAATACTTCATTGAGCTCTTTTGTCCCCTCAAGAACAAACCGGCCCTCCTGAATCAGTGGAATCGTAATTCCATTTTTGGTATAGACAACGATATCGCCCAATTCATCATAGGGAATCGTGATATCGGTGTGACACTGAAAATATGCTTTTTCAATCTGTGTATGCCGCAGCTGTGAACACTCATTTTCCTTTGCAATGATTTCCTTGCCATCCGGATTGTGCAGGATGATGTCCTCGCTCATGGAATAGCAGGTGTCTCCGAGTGCAAAATGTGGTCCGGTTTTCTCGGCGATCAGGATCGGAAGCTGCGCCTCAATCTGATACTTGCGCCCCATGACATATGCCGTGGTGTTGGTTCCGATTGCAAACTCTCCGACCGGCAGTGTCGGTCTGTTGTACATAATATTCTGCTTAATATAGGTGCGGTTCTCTTCTTCCGTTTTGTAGTTGGCACAGTTATAATCCGTCACCATACCATCTTTTATGTGAAATTCCAAATCTTTGTACTGCAGATGATTCAGATAGACCTGTTTGACGTGCAAAACGCCATTGGTTCCGGTGAGCATCGGTGATGTGAATACCTCTCCGACCGGTATGTTGACATCTGCCAGACAATTTTCAAAATTGGTCTGCGTCTTTGGATCCTCTAATTCATAGAGTTTTATGGTGATGTCCGTGTGGTTCTCTCCCCGCCCGGTCACTCTTACAAAATCCCCCTGATCCAGAGCATCAATCAGATGCTGCTGAATCTCCCGGTACTGATTCATATCTAAGGTATTGACACGAACCGTCTGCTCGAATATTTTTTCAAAATCCGGTCCGATATCCGGCACGGGATAGGCAATGATCGTAAAGCTTCTCTGATCCTGTGGTATATACCGGTTCTGAATCAGCGCGGCATCCCTTGTGTAGGCAACCGATAAGCGCTCTTGTTCACTGTCATAGGCCGGACTTTCCTTTTGAGTCTCTGGCGAAAACAATTTCTCTCCAAAAATTTCAATCACGGCAGGTCCCGCGAACCCGGCCGCCTCTGTTTTATATTTTTCATAGATCCGCTCTGTGATCTTTAACCGCTCCTTGATGAGCGCCTGATTCAGCACGAGAGCCTCGTCGTACCGGTGGTCATACTGATACTGCTTATTCGCAGGTGTACTGACCACGCCAATGGAAGCGGTATTGGTTCTGCTGGTAAAAACCGGCTTAAGTCCCATCTGTTCAAATTGCAGAACTGCCTGACGAACCATCGGCTCAAAGCCCACGTGATAGCGGATCTGTACCACCGATTTCTTTGTGAGGTCGATACCTGCAATCCGAAAGCCCTCTTTATAGCCCTCGGTATATGTTCTTGCCATCTGCGCCAGAGTTTCTTCCTTCTGCGATGCCAAAAACTCAGCCATCTTTTTTTCGTTTTCTGTGATATATTCACCATAATCATATAGATAAGATGTGTCAGAAAAATCACCGTTCATCACAATTTGATGTATGCGTGAGTGTTCATCCGGCACTAACATCCTGCGAATATTCTTTTCGATGCGGATCTCCTCATAATCGTGAATAAAATAATACATCGTCTCTTTGAGAGACCGAACGACATCTTCTGACTCACTAAGACTTTCTACTGCCTGCAAAAACAGTTCCATGCGAAGAACAATCTCTTCCTGATCGCCATCATATGCCGCCACGATGGCATCCCGGCACCTGGCATAGTACCAGCTCAAGAATTGGCCGCATTTTACACCAAACTGTTCCGCTGCATATTTGGGATTCCCATAAGAATGAAGATAATTCTCTCCCACGAGGTCCTCATACAGTTTTTGATTCCACTGAGCCCCCGGTTTTGAATCGCTCTCCCACTCATAGACGGTTTCAATCTGCTCAAAGAGTTCGACCATCCGGTTCACGTAATCGTTATATTTTCCAAACTCTTCCTGTGGCAGCGAACGGATGCGCTCTTTGGCGAGTCCGTATCTCTCTTCTATTACATCCATGTCTGTCCTCATTTCTGTTGATGGTTTGAATTGAATTTGAGTAACACGATAAGCCGAGTTCTGTCGTTGGATGATCATCTATCTGGTCCTGCTGTTGCCAACAGGCTCTAGCGACCTACCCGAAAGCACGACGGGCCGCCGTATCGCTCTCTATTCGGTCTTGCTTCGGATGGGGTTTACATGTGCCCTCCCTGTTACCAGTGAGGCGGTGAGCTCTTACCTCGCCATTCCACCCTTACCACGGTCTTACCATGGCGGTTTATTTCTGTTGCACTTGCCTGGGAGTCACCTCCACCGGACGTTATCCGGCATCCTGCCCTGTGAAGCTCGGACTTTCCTCACCTGCTCCCTTTCGTCTGAACAGGCGCGATCACCTGTGCTACTCAAATCAACTAATTTAGTAGTATACCACCACCAATAAATTCACGCAAGATGGAATTTAGCGGAACGTCGTGAGGATCCACCGGAATAAAATAATCTAAGAACTTCAGCAGCCTCTGTGCCTCGGCATACTCCCTGCAGTCTTTTGGCACCTGGAAGAGAACCGGGTCGGCATAGAGTTTCATGGCTGCCAGCTCATACAAAAGCGCTGAGTTGAACATGGCATCTGCCTCTTCCTGAAACGGAAAGATATTTTTGCTCTCGCCACGTCTGACCGAATTCCACATCGAAATCGTCTTTCTGGCAGAATTTCCTCTGGTTCTGGCATCCCGGATAATCCGGCGGATCAATCTCGCCTGCGTGGTCGGGATGCGGTTGTGCTCATCCAGATTGAGGGTCGTCAGCGCACTGATATAGATTTTATATTTATTCTGTCTTGGAATCGAATAGGTGAGTTTGTCATTGAGTCCGTGAATTCCCTCAATGACAAGGATTTCATCCGAATCCAGCTGTAAGACCGGCTTGTCATATTCCCGCATTCCGGTGATGAAGTTGTAGGTCGGGAGCTGTACGGGTTTGCCGTCCAAAAGTGCGTTCAGATCGACATTGAACTGCTTGATATCAATGGCTTCCAGACACTCGTAATCATAATCTCCCTTCTCATCTTTTGGCGTATCCACGCGATTGACAAAATAGTCATCCAGTCCAATCGGATGCGGGCGCAGCCCCAACGTCTTTAACTGTGTGGATAAACGATAGGAAAATGTCGTCTTGCCAGAGGAAGAAGGACCTGCGATGGTCACGATCCGGCATCCACGATTGGCAATGTCCTCTGCCAGATCACCTATTCTCTTTTCGTGCAGTGCCTCCTGTGTCAGCATAAGCTCGGTGAAATTTCCTCTCACAATCTGCTCATTCAGTTCACCCACCGATGATACCTGCAGTTTGCTGTGCCAGTCATTTGCCGACTCCATCGTATGGAATAATTTGGTACTCGGTTTATATTCCGGTATCGTGAGCGGTTTTTGTCTTTTGGGAACAATGAACACAAAACCATCCTCAAACTTTTTCAGGCGAAAATACTGCAGGATGGAAGTACTGTACGGCATCGCCCCATAATAATAATCCATAAAATTTCCCAGATGATATACCGTCATCCTTGAATTTCTTCTGTACTCCATCAGTTTGGCCTTCTGATCCATGCCAAGGCCCTCAAACATCTCCCTTGCATCTCTTGTCCGGATCACATATTTTTCAAAGATGAGATTCTGTTTTACATAATCCCTCATCCGGTTTTGCAGACGCTCTAAAAGTTCCAATGAAATCTCCATCGGCTCCGAAAACCGACAATAATATCCGGTGTCCAGGCTGTACTCCACCGAAACGCGCAGCTGCGGATTGTCCCTGCCAATCTCATCGTGCACTGCTTTCATCAGCAGCATGGAAATCCCGCGGACGTATGCGCGGTGTCCATCCGGATCCTCGGTCGTGCAGAATTCCACCTGACTGTCCTCGATCACGGTGTGATACAATTCCTGAATCACACCATTGACCTTTGCCACAATAACCGGATATGTATAATTGTCCCTGTATTTGCCACTGAGTTCATACAGGCTCATTCCCTCCGGGCACTCAATTCTCTCGTTCTCCAATACAATTTGCATAGCAACCTCCTCCTTGTCAGTCATTCCTGATAAAATGACAAAATTTCCTGTAACAATTCCACCCTGTGTTCCAGCTGATTTTTCCTCTTGTCCGCAGACTCCGTGTTTTTGTCCCGCAGCTGACTGATTACCTTCTCACAGACATTTTTTTCTTTTATCAGTTGATCGAAGTAACACCGGTCCCTCCTCATCGGAAGAATTCTCCCATACCGGTATTGTGCCTCAGTATAAGGTCTTTGTTCACGCAACGGTTCTTTTGCTGTGTGAACCTTTACCGCGCGCATGACCAGATAAAACTTTTTTGCGTCCTCACAACAGGCTTCCTCATCCAGAATAAACCCATATGTCTCAACGCTTCTCCTTACCAGTTCCCAGTCCGATTGTGGCTGCAGAACCAGAGTATCTATGGTCTTTAGACGCTCTTTCGCCCTCTCTAAAATCCGGCATATCAGCATACCGCCCATCCCGCCAATCAGGACAGCATTCACTTTGTCGTCCGGTCTCAGTTGATCCAGACCATCGCTCAAGCGACATTCAATCCGGTCCGCACAGTTATATTTTTCTATGTTTTGTCTGGCAATCG
>ONNE01000068.1 GCA_900319095.1 uncultured Eubacteriales bacterium
GGAAGAGGAGCTCTATCCTTTGATCCAGCCGCTGTATCAAGAGGGGCTGGATGCGTGTATCGTGCAGGATGTCGGAGTGATGTCCTACCTGCATGAATACTTTCCGGACATGGATCTGCATGCGAGCACGCAGATGACTCTGTTTTCCGGCAAAGAGGCGAACCTGTTTCAGGGCATGGGTGTGACCCGGTATGTCCCGGCAAGAGAACTTTCAATCGCGGAAATCCGCGAGGCAAGAGAGCAGACGAGCCTTGAGATTGAGGTGTTTGTGCACGGTGCTCTCTGCTACTGTTATTCCGGACAGTGTCTGATGAGCGAAGTGATTGGAGGAAGAAGTGGCAATCGCGGGATGTGTGCCCAGCCGTGCCGTCTGTTTTTTCGCTCATCTGTGGGAAATGGACATTTACTGAATACAAAAGATACCTGTACGCTCTTTGCGATTCCGGAGCTTGTCGATGCCGGCATCGATTCATTCAAGATTGAGGGGCGCATGAAGAAGAAGGAATACAGTGCCGGGATGGCATATCTGTATCGAAAATACACCGATCGGTACAGGGAGAGAGGAAGAGAGTACTTTGAAACACTTAAGGAAGACAAAAGCAGTTGTCTGTGGCAGGACTATAAGCGGTGTCAGGACATCTATAACCGGGGTGGTTTCTCCTCAGGATTTCTTTTTGAAGAGGACAAAAAAATGATATCCTTTCCACAAAAGAACAATCACTGTGGACTGGCTGTCGGCAGCGTTGTGGAAGCTACAAAAAAACGGGCATGCTTTGAGCTTTTTGAACCCATTCACTATCAGGATATTCTCGAATTTCGCTCCGTGGATGGAAACTGCTGTTATGAATATACGGTAAAAAATGAGGCGGATCCGGGAGAGATCGTGACAACGAATGTTTTGCAGGCGAGTCCCATTATCCGTGGGCAGACGGTTTATCGGACGAGAAATCAACAGCTTTTGGATGAATGGAATCAGAAGATAAAAGTGGGCCATAAGAAAATTCCGATTCGGGGAAGATTTATCGCAAGATGCGGACAAAAAGCCCGATTGGAGATTGAGGCAAAGGAAACGCGGGTCATGGTAGAGGGAGCAATGGTAGAACGGGCATCCTCGCGACCTGTGTCAGAGGATGATATAGAGAAAAAGCTGGGAGCACTTGGCGGGACAGACTATGAGTGGGAGACACTTTCGATTGAGTGTGAGAGAGATGTCTTCATTCCCATCAGCAGCTTAAAATCTCTTCGAAGAGAGGCGATTGCCCAGTGGGAATATGAGGCGGTCGGACACCGGAAGCTCCGAGATCCTGAACCATTTTTGAAAGGGGCGGTACAAGAGCCGGTTCGTTTATCTGCGATGGTCAGTGTGGCAGATGTCCGGCAGCTAAAAGAGGTATTGTCGCTGGTGGATGAGAGGGTTCTGGTTCATCTGAAGCTGGAGGATCTTCCACCGACAGACTGGGAGGAGTGCATCGATTTGGCAGATGGCAGAAAACTCTGCCTGTCGCTGCCGCGGATTCTTCACGGGGAAAAGATCAGGACTTTTATGAGTGATTGGGAGAAGTACGGAAAAAAATTCACGGAGGAGACCGTGGGACAGGTGGTTGTTGACAGTCATTTTATGTATTTATTTGCGGGGGAACACTTCCCGGAAGCCGAGTGGATTGCCGGAGAACACCTGTATCAGAAGAATGAGAGAGCAAAACAGGTATATGGCTCACAGTTTCATTTATTACCCGCATATGAAAGATCCTATGGGCGGATTCCGGTTATGGTGAGTGAATCCTGTGTGAGAAGAACGATGGGGCAGTGTGAACATAAGAAACAACGATTGACCATTGTCTCTCCAAAGGGAGATGAATTTGTAGTGGTCAATCACTGCCGTTACTGTTACAATACCATATATACCAAAAAAGCAGTTGAGAATACAGAACGAAAGGAGAACTTCTGGCTTGACTTTACATGGGAAGAGCCGGCACAAGTCAGAGAGGTTATCAAAAAATGGCATATATAGCAGCAGAAATTTCACGTTATTTTATTCTGATCTTTTTTGCAATTTATACCTTTTATTGTTTTCGCGCCTTTGCCCGCAAAACAGAGCAGGGAAAAGAGAAAGTCTTCCGCAGACAGAGGGTGCTTATCCTCATGATCGTCACCATCTGTAACGTTGTCCTGCTCATGGAAAACAGAGATTTAAAATATGTTTTTTTGTATGCTTTTCAGTTGATCTTCTTTGTGGGATTTACAAAAATATATCAGATTTTTTACAAGGGACTTTCAAAATTAATTTTAAATAATATGATGATGTGCATGATGATCGGATTTATCATGTTAGAGCGCTTAAAGTACGACTATGCGATGCGACAGATGATTATGGCGGCGGCAGCGATGGGAATCTGTCTGTTGGTTCCGCTCTTTATCGAGCGGTTTTCAATCTGGGAGAAACTTCGCTGGCAGTATGCGTTAGTCGGTATTCTCTTTTTGCTGCTTGTCTTTGTTATCGGTCAGGAGAGATATGGTGCCGTGAACTGGATTTCAATCGGAGGAATTTCACTGCAGCCATCGGAGTTTGTAAAAATCATCTATGTTTTTTTTGTCTCTGCTTCGCTGACCAAAATCACGACACCGTCCAAGGCGGCCAAGCTTACGTTCCGGGAACAATTTAAAAAGATTGTGATAATCAGTGGGGTTGCAGCGATTCACGTAGTGATTTTGGTGGTGGAGAGAGACTTGGGAGCGGCTTTGATCTATTTTGTCGCCTATCTGTTTATTCTCTACGCAGCGACGATGCAGGTCGTATATCTGGCAGCGGGATTTGGCGGTGGTGTGGTTGCCTCGGTGGTCGCCTATCATCTCTTCTCTCATGTCAGAACCCGGGTGGTGGCGTGGAAGGATCCATGGAATCACATCGATAATGAGGCCTATCAGGTGTGCCGGAGTCTGTTTGCGATCGGAACGGGAGGACTTTTTGGTATGGGACTGGGACAGGGAATGCCGGAGAGTGTGCCGGTGGTAGAGAGTGATTTTATCATTGCGGCCATCACCGAGGAGATGGGACTTCTCTTTACCATCTGCCTGATTTTAGTCTATCTGAGCAGTTATATCATGTTTGTCAATATCGCGATGAAAATGAAAAAGCGTTTTTATAAACTGACGGCATTTGGTCTGAGCATTGTCTTTATTTTTCAGACATTTTTGTGTATTGGAGGTGCCACAAAATTTATTCCGTCGACCGGAGTGACTCTGCCTCTGATCAGTTATGGAGGAAGTTCAATCATCACAACCATTATTATTTTTAGCATTATTCAGGGAATGTATGTTATGAATGGCAGGGAAGAGGAGGTAAATTCGTATGAAGAGCAAAAAAAATCTTCAGGAAGAAGAAAATAAGAGCAAAAAATTAAATCGCGAAATGGCGCTCATCACATATCTTGTTCTGATCCTCTTTGTTGTCATGGGAGCATATCTTGTTTTTTTTGTGGTTCACGATGCGGATGAGGCGCTCAATCATGCGCAGAACAAGAGACAGGAATTGTTGGCAAAGAGGGTCAGACGAGGAAGTATTCTGTCTGCGGATGGCAAGGTGCTGGCAAAGACTGTGAGCGATGAGCAGGGAAATGAGAAGCGGGTGTATCCATATGATGGTCTCTTTGCCCATGTTGTGGGGCGAACGACCCATGGGATGACAGGACTTGAGTCGAGTGAGGGATATACGATGCTGACATCGGGGATTCATCCCTTATATGGTATGGCAAATGAAGTCAGGGGAATAAAGAATCCAGGCAATCAGATCGTGACGACTCTGAATCTGAATTTGTCACAGGTGGCTTCGAGTGCTCTGGGATCGCAAAAGGGAGCGGTGGTAGCCATCGATCCTGAGACCGGAAAA
>ONNE01000105.1 GCA_900319095.1 uncultured Eubacteriales bacterium
ACGATCAATCTCCTTGAAAATCCCACTTTCTTGTTATATAATCAAAATTACTGTTTTTTTATAGATATAAAAAGGAGGAACCGTTTTGGGAAGAGAAAAAAAGCAAAAAGGGATTACTTTGAGAAAAAAAATGATTTTTCTCATGCTGCCGATTGTCATTGTTTTTAATTTGATTACTTTTTTGATCACAGTCACACAGACCCGGTCGATCATGGAAAACACCGCCAATGAACAGCTTAAAGAAATCAATACAAGCGTTGGCTATCAGATTTCTGCCGACTTAAGACAGACCAAAGGTTTATTGGAAAACGTCAAAAATTCGGTTGAAAATTCCTGTTCCACCGAGCAGGAAATCCACGATTACATATACAGTGTCGCAGATATCTATACCGACATTATTCCCGCCGGAATCTACTGTGGTCTGGAAAGCGGAACCTATATTGACAAAATGTGGACACCGGACGACCCTGACTGGGTGATGAAAGAACGTCCCTGGTACGTGGATGGCCTAAAAGCAGATGAAGTTACCTTTGGTGAGATGTATCTGGATGCCAACACAAAGAAATACATTATCTCTGCCTTTGCCAATATCAAAGATAAGTCCGGCAAAGTGATCGGTGTTGTCTGTGCCGATATTGAATTGGACGGAGTCAATTCCATCCTGACCGAAAAAAATGTATTCCAAAATGGATATATCTACGGTGTTGACTGCATCACCAACATGGTTCTGTCCAACAAAAAAGATGAGTCCCAGAATGGAATGATCCTGACCGATTTAGAAGATCCGATCAGCCGGCGCGCTACTTCCCTGATCGAGAGCGACTCTCTGGATGAAGTTGTGACTGAGGGCGACTATTATCTCTACTTATCGAAAGTACCCGACACAAACTTTGTTACGATCTCCGTTGTGGACAAAAAAGATATTCATTCCCGGCTGAATGGTTTGGAATTCAGTATTGCCATCGGCTCACTGGTCGGTTCCCTTTGGATTTGTATTATTATTTACTTTGCTCTTCGCTATTTCCTGCGTCCAATCGACAAGATCACCGGTATGATCGACAAAATGCACGAGCTGGATCTGACTGAGAGAACCCAGATCTCATCCGGTGATGAATTCGGCACGATTTCAAATAAGATGAATCAATTTGCAGAGAGTCTGAGAAGTGTCATCCTCCATATCGAGCAGGCAATCGAAGCAGTGGACGAAAAGGCAAACACAAATGAAACGGCTGCGACCCGCCTGGGGGGATTGGCGCATGAGCAAAACGATTCCATTCACAGCTTAAAGGAAACCATGCAGGAAATTGCATCCGCAATCAGCGGGCTCTATGATAATGCCCTTCATCTGAGAAACGAGATTGCAACGGCAAACGAAGCAACGGTTTCGGTGGAGAAAAAAGTATCCGATGCCATCAACGATGTCCGGAACGGCCAGGAAGAAATGTCTCAGATGACGATGACGATGTCTGAAATCTCATCTCTATCCGATGAACTCAAAGATGCCGTGAATAATATGCGCGGCGGCCTGGACGGAATTCGTTCTATGGTAGACGTCATCAACGATGTGGCAGCGCAGACAAACTTATTATCACTGAATGCTTCGATTGAGGCAGCCCGCGCCGGAGATGCCGGAAAGGGATTTGCTGTTGTCGCACAAGAGATCCGCACACTTGCTGACCAATGCGGAAGCTCCGCAATTGATATCGTGAATAAGACCGCTGATTTGGAACAGCTGGTCGATGAAGTCATTCAGGCAACCAACGGAAGCATCAACAAAATCCAGTCCGGCAATGAGACTCTGGATCGCACCAATCAGACCTTTGAACACATCCGCACACAGATCGACGGAATTCAAGTTGCGATGCAGAACGTGGTGAAAGCGGTCAACAGCATTGATCTGGTGGCATCGGATATGGCAACGAACTCCGAGCAGCAAAATTCCAGTGCAAACCGCGCCTTGAGTGACTGCGAACAAATGATGGATATTGCAGAGCAGTTTTCACAAGAGGGAACTGAAGTTGAAAACTCCGGAAAAGAATTAAAAGAATTGTCCATCAAATTGGATTCCACCGTTGAGAAATTCCGTGTATAATTTCATACGAGCTTAAATAAAAAAGATTCCCTGTATCCCGGCATGGTTCCCGGTGATCACAAGGAATCTTTTTCTTTTACTTTTTGAGCATCATTGATCCAGACGAGCCAGGGCATTCGCCACAGCCTCTCTCTCACTGTAGTGATGTTTGACTCCCTGAATCTCCTGATACTCCTCATGCCCCTTTCCGAGAAGCACGATCATATCTCCCTGTCTGGCATTTTCCACTGCATAATTTACCGCTTCCTGACGGTCCGGTATCACGATATATTCTCCCTTGGTCTTTGCCAGACCAACCTTGATATCCTCTACAATATCCATGACGTCCTCGGTTCTTGGATTGTCACTCGTGACAATGGCAAATTCCGCCAGATTTCCCACTGCCTCTCCCATTTCATACCGGCGAAGCTTACTCCGGTTGCCTCCACAACCAAAAATCGCCACAATTCGTCCCGGTTCATATCCTCGCAATGTCTTTAAGACGCTCTGTGTACTGACACCATTGTGAGCAAAATCAATCAGTACAGAGAAGCCTCTTCCCGTCGGTATATTCTCCACTCGCCCTCTCACTTCTACGTGTTCTAACGCATGCAAAAGAATATTTTCCTCAATTCCCAACAGCACACCCACCGTCGCTGCACACATCGCATTATACACATTGAACATTCCCGGAAGACCTACTGTCACCTCCCCGTCAATCATTCCATTTGCATGGAACTTCATCGACAGAACATCCTTCTGGCTGATATGTTCAATTTCCGTCGCATACAGATTTGGCTTCTTCCCTTCCGGCTGTATATCCTGTGTTCCATAAGTTTCGATTTCACAGACCGCATCTTTTACAATCTCGCGCCAGTTCTCATCATCGGTATTGATCACACCGACATCGCACATCTGAAACAGGCGGCTTTTACAGAATCGGTATTCCTCAAAGTCTTTGTGTTCATTTGGTCCGATGTGATCCGGTGACAAGTTGGTAAATACACCATAGTTGAAATGCATCCCCGCAACCCGGTCCATCTTGATTCCCTGCGAGCTGACTTCCATCACCATATAGTCGCATCCGGCCTCTACCATCTCACTGAAAATCTTCTGAAGATCATAGGACTCTGGTGTGGTGTGCTCCGTCGGAGTGACCTTGCCATTGATCACAACCCCGATCGTGCCAACGATCCCACAAGTTCTCCCCGCCTTCTCGATGATATCCCGAATCATGTAGGTGGTCGTTGATTTTCCCTTCGTTCCGGTAATTCCGATGGATATCATTTTTTCGACCGGATAGTCAAAATACGCAGCCGACATCTTGCTCAATGCCTCTCTGGCATTCTTGACTTTAACCACGGTAATTTTTGAATCCGGCAATTCCACATCTTTTTCTATCACGATAACCGAGGCACCTTTTTGTATTACATCCGGAATAAACTTGTGTCCATCCACAACCGTCCCGTCAATTGCCACAAACAGCATACCTTCTTTTATTTTCCGTGAGTCATAGGCAAGATCCGTTACTTCTTCATGCAGATTTCCCTGCACAAGTTCATATTCCACTTCCTGTAATAACATACTTAACTTCACACTCATACTCTTTTTTGCCTCCTCATATCAAATTATATTTTTTCATCGCCTGTTCTATTCCATCTTCCATAACCGGCGCCGTCACATAATCGACTTCCGAAAAGATGTCCGGGTTGCCACTTCCCATCGCCACACTGATCCCCGTGTACGCAAGCATCGGCAGATCATTGGTGCTGTCGCCAAACCCCACAGTATCCTCAGGGGCAATTCCCAACCTCTTGCACAGAAAATCAATTCCCGTTGCTTTGCTGTAATCCTTTGGCACGACCTCATAAAAGGTGGGATCACGCAAAATAAAAGAAAAACGATCCTCATATTTTTTCTTAAAAGATTCCATATCACTGCTCTCATCAAACCAAAGTGCCATCTTGTCAAAAGACAACTCCTCATCCTCTTCCCAGCAGTGCTGACAGGCCTCAGAAAACATTCCATTCTCTTTAAAAATATTCACCACAACCGGCATCCAGTAATCTTTGCGAAAATAGGTATTTACCTTGCCTTCTAAAACTCCATCAATATGAAACCTCGTCAGATCATCCGCAATCTCTCTCTGCAAATCCTGTGGCAGCGTCGCATGAAGCAGCTCTTCTCCATGGTAATAAATATTTGTTCCACAGCCGCCAACCACACCGTCAAAACCAATTTCCAAAATATCATTTGGCCAGATATTCTTGCACCGGCCGGTACAGATAAATGTAAGATGTCCGTTTTCTCTTGCTTTTTTCAGCGCCCTGACCGTGCTCTTTGGCACAACCTTCTCCCTGTCATCCAGGAGTGTCCCATCAATATCAAAAAACAACATATATCGCCGCATCGCTACCTCACCTGCACTAACTTCTTTCCTCGATTTCACAAAACTCCCTGTGGTGTCCCACATATTTATAGGCCGGTCGAATAATCTTTCCTCGATTGACCAGTTCTTCCAACCGGTGCGCACTCCATCCCGATATACGGGAAATCGCAAAAATCGGAGTGAACAATTCTCTCGGAATGCCAAGCATGGTATAAACGAAACCGCTGTAAAAATCCACATTGGCACAGACCGGCTTAAAACGGCGGTGCTTTTTCATGATCAGATCTTTTGAGAGATTTTCCACCAAGTCATACAGGTCAAATTCATCTATCTTTCCCTTCTCTTTTGCCAGCCGATTGGCATACTCCTTCAAAATCACCTCTCGCGGATCTGAATCCGTATAGACAGCATGTCCCATTCCATAGATCAGCCCCGCACCGTCAAATGCCTTTCCATCCAGCATATTTTCTAAATATGTTTTCACCGCTGACTCATCCTTCCAGTCAGGACAATTTTTCTTCAGATCATCAAACATCTGCTGTACTTTTAAGTTCGCGCCACCATGTCGGGGTCCCTTCAGCGAGGCAATCGATGCCGAGATAGCTGAATATGTATCCGTTCCGGATGACGTCACAACATGATCCGTAAACGTCGAGTTATTTCCTCCTCCGTGCTCTGCGTGGAGCACCAGTGCAATATCCAGTACCTTCGCCTCTAATTCCGTAAAACTGCCATCCGGTCGAATCATCTGTAAAATATTCTCTGCAATCGACATTTCTTTGTCCGGTGTTCGTATGAAAAAGTTCTCATCAAATTTAAAATGCCGGTAAGAGTGGTAAGAATACACCGCAATCATCGGAATCTTACTGATCAATTGCAGGGATTGGCGAAGAACATTTGACACCGATGTATCATCCGGTTTCTCATCGTACGAATAGAGAGTCAGCACACATTTTTGCAGCGCATTCATAATGTTGGCGCTCGGTGCCTTCATAATGACATCGCGGACAAATTGCCCGGACAGTTCCTGAAGACTGCTCAAAATTCTCCGGAAATCTTCAAATTGCTGGCTGGTGGGAAGCTTTCCGAACAATAAAAGATAAGTGATCTCTTCAAATGCATATCTTCGATCGGCAAAACTGTCAACCAGATTCATGACATTGTATCCCTGATAATACAATTCTCCCTCACACGGGATTCGATTTCCATTTTTATTTTTCATTCCGACCACGTCTGAAATCTCAGTCAGGCCGGTCAGGACTCCCCGCCCGTTTGAATCGCGAAGCCCTCTCTTTACATCGTATTCCGTATATAAATTGACATCAATGGCTCCGGATGTCCTGCAACAATCTACCAACTGATCAAATTTCTCATTTAATTCCTCTCCCAGTTCCATCATCGAATAATTATCCACCGAGACACCTCCGCTCTATTCCTCAAAAACTCCTATTTTATTATAAACGGAACGTCCTTGTATTGCAATGATATTTTTCTGACCATTGGTTCAATGTCTTATGCGAACAAAAAAAGAGCACGACTGTCGTCGTACTCCTTTTTATGCGGATGGCGGGACTTGAACCCGCACGATGTTGCCACCGCAAGATTTTGAGTCTTGTGCGTCTGCCAATTCCGCCACATCCGCTCACAACGATATTTACTATACCATCTTTTAACGAATCTGTCAACCTCTTTTGGAATTTATTCTGTTACTATTCACGCACCAATATTCTTCTTTCTATTTATCAATAGAAATTTTTTTGAATTCAGGTTTTTGAATCACCTCAGTCGCCATCTCAAGGTTCATTGGCTTACTGTAGAAATACCCCTGTGCATTCTTACATCCCATACCCAGAAGTTCTCTTCCCTGTTCCTCTGTCTCCACTCCCTCAGCGATTACATCCATGTCAAGATTTTGAGCGATGCCAATCACACTCTCAAGCAGAATCCGGGTTTTCCGATCACCCGGTATTTTATCGACAAAGCTTTTATCAATTTTAATCACATCCGCATCGATATTGTGTATCAGTGACAGAGAGGAATATCCTGTGCCAAAGTCATCTACGGCTATATGTATGCCATATCCTTTGAGCTTCCCGACAAACTCAATCAGTCGATTGTATTCGGACTCCTGTACTGACTCTGTTATCTCGATCTCTATTTTTTCCGGTGACAGTTCGAATTCTAAGAGTGTCTCATAAATTTTCTCTTCAATCTTTGGCACAAAAAGATTTTTTCTTGAGAAATTCGCGGAAATTCGGGGAATGTTCAATCCCATTTTTCCCCATTTCTTTATCGCTTCACAGGTGCAGCGAAAGATCTCCATATCCAAATCACAGATCAGTCCCTCCCTGTCCAGAACCGGAATGAATTCATTGGGATAAATCATTTTGCCCTTATGAAACCAACGGCAAAGCGCTTCAAAGCCTACCAGCTGCCCGCTGCTCATATCCACTTTCGCCTGAAAATACGGTTCAAACTCATGCTTGTGAAGTGCCGGTCGAAACAGTGATATAATCCGATTTCCCTGCCTTAACTGATTTCCAATCTCTTCCGTAAATTCCACTATTTTTCGATGCAGCTTTCTCTTGCCGATATAACAGGCTACCGATGCCTCCTCATACAATTCAACAAATGGTCTCGGATCATTCTTTGAGACACGAGTAATACCGATCCATGCCGGAAGCTCAAAGGAGCGCCCCGGTGCCGCCTCGATTCCTGTAAGCACCATATGATCCAGCTTTTCTACCATGTTTTGTAAGTTTTTTTCTTGTAAAAACATCGCAAAATTATCACCGCCCATTCGACAGACGCACTCATCTTCCCCTACCCATTTGCTCAGAAGTCTCGCATACCGAACGATAATTTCGTCTCCGCACCGAGGCCCCATGGATTCATTAATGAATTTAAAATTTTGCAGATTGATGCAGAGAATCGCAAGATTTTCAGCCGGACACATCTTAGTCACCTCATCATATTTCATTCTTATATAAACTCCGTTAGGTATACCAGTCTGTGCATCACTCAACTGAGCAAATTGCAACATATATTTTATATTCTGACAGCTGACAACGAGATAAATCAAATCCGCCATCATCTGATAGACTTCCGGATCCAGTTGTTCTTCTTTGATTCCCTCTGACAACTCTATATAGGCATGGACGTGCTCAATCCCCCTGTCATAATAGGTATAGCACTTTTTTAGTTTCGTCGGTTTCCCATTATCATATAACAAAAATTTATCTTCCCATTCAGTGGCTTCAAAAATAAATTTATTCGTTTTTTGATTTCTATATTTGCTTCTGTCTCCCAATTCCATGTCATAATACATTTTGCACACATTAAGTGGTTCACAGACCTTTTTATAATCATCTGTGTCCAACAATTTCTTCGTCGCTGTATTCAACAGTTCACGAACCATAGATATTAGTTTTTCGCGCTCCATATTTTCTCCTCATTTATCGAAAAGTTTTTTTGTCCCACTTATACCACTCCCGAATGACAGCCCTCGCACCGCCTACCGACCAATGACATCCATCTTTTGCCGCAACGCTTTTTTTCAAATAACCGTGTCCGTCATCCAACACTCCGGTATAATCAAAGTAATAAAAATTCATATTATTTTCTGCATATTTCTTCAATGCCTGATTCCAACTTCTCCTCTTTTTTAGCGTCGGAATGTTCAGCCGGGATGTTCTTGCCGTCGGTGGCACTGCCATCATCACGACTTTTATCTTAGAATTGATCCGGTGAAGCAATTGATACATCTTTTTAAAATTGTTTATCGTCGCCTTCACGTTTCCATCTTTGCACTCATTCATCCCCACAATGAAGTAGACCCGGTCCGGTTTTGCATACGCTGCTTTTTCCAGAGGTGTGACATGCATTCCCTGATATGTCACGCAGCTGTCATGATATAGCCGGTAGCTGTTAATTCCGATATAATAAACAACCTTTGTCTTCTTTGGAAGGATTCCTTTTCCATACAGGGCAAAGTCCTGTGCAAAGCACTCGCCCACCACTGCCACCACAGGTTTCTTCGGATTGACAGATACAGTAGCCGCTTTTGAATACTTTCCATATACCTCCCGGACTCTTTTGTCGGTTGTCTGCACCACCGGAACCTCCGATGGCTCCGGTGTCTGGGTTGCCGCAGGCGACTCCCCGGATGCCGTTTCCTGTTCCTGTTCAGGAGCCGGATCCGTCGAAGTCACAGATGCCCCTGAAACGGTCTCCCCGGAAGCCGGCTCTGTCGCCTGTGGTGTCTGCTCGCTCTGATCTGCCTGGGACACCCCGGCTTCTTCCACTCTTTTTACAGCCCGGACTTTATATTGATATGTTATATTCGCCTTGGCTTTTGTATCTGTATAACTACATTTTTTTTGTATTTTTACCAGTTGGAATTTTTTCTGTCCCTCACTCTTTCGATAGATCCGATAAGCACTTGCCCCGGATATTTTTTTCCACTTTAAAATGACTCTTTTTTCAACCTGGCGCGTGACACGGACATTCGGGGTTCCTAACACATCTTTCTTCCCCGTCTTCGCCATCCCCTCATCGGGATGAACGATCGTCCCAAGCACAGCCATGAGACAAAAAATCGCCAGATATCTTGTCTTGTCCCAACTCATCGTTCAAACATATCTCCTTATCTCTTTTAAAGGTACCAGCTGTTCCGTGTTCACAGCGCATTCATTGTAGTCGGAACTGGACACGAACAACCCCCTGATTGTCATCCGGATGCTCTTGCAAAGAACTGATACCCTGAATTTATTATAACAGTTTAGCAGAGAAAAACAATACTCATTCCTCTCTTTTTCTACAATAAAAAAGAGAGACCAAAGTTTGATCTCTCTCTTTCTATCCCTGTCAATGACACGGAATTATTTATAAAGCTCTACTAATTTCTGCAAGTGTTCAAAACGTGCACGCGCTGCTTCTTCAGACTCTTTAAAGAGCTTCTCAGCACGCTCTGGGAACGGCTTGATCAGACGAGTATAACGCGCTTCGTTGTTCAGGAAATCCTGATATCCATCGAAGTTTGTCTTCTTCTCAGACGAGAAGGTAAATGGATTCTTGCCCTCAGCCTTAAGTACCGGATTGAAGGAGAACAAATTCCAATAACCGGCGCTGACTGCCTTCTTCATCTCATCCTGACAATGGTTCATACCACCTTTGGCAATACCGTGAAGTTCACATGGTGCATAGCCGATAATCAGGGATGGACCATTGTATGCCTCTGCCTCTGTGATTGCTCTCACTGCCTGTGCCGGATCTGCTCCCAGTGCGATCTGTGCCACATAGACATATCCATAACTCATTGCGATCTCTGCCAGAGATTTTTTGCCTACCTCTTTACCTGCTGCGGCAAACTGGCAAACCTCACCGATGTTAGATGCCTTGGATGCCTGACCACCTGTGTTGGAATACATCTCTGTATCAAATACCATAACGTTGACATTCTCACCGGAAGCAAGTACGTGATCAAGACCACCGAATCCGATATCATATGCCCAACCGTCACCACCGAAGATCCATACCGATTTCTTAGAAAGATAATCTTTCTTGGCAAGAACTTCTTTGGATTTGTCACATCCTGCTGCCGCTGTTTTTTCTAACTCTGCAATCAATTCCTTGGTTGCTGCTGCATTAGTCTTTGTGTCATCCTTCGTCTCCATGAATTTATCAACCGCAGCTTTGAACTCAGCACTTGCCTTGTCCGAACCAGCGATCTCCTGAATCTTCTCAATTGCCTGATCGCGAAGATATTTCTGACCTACCTGCATACCAAGACCATGCTCTGCATTGTCTTCGAACAGGGAATTCGACCATGCCGGTCCCTTCTTGGAATCTTTGTTTACCGTATACGGTGAAGTTGCAGCCGGATTACCCCAGATTGAAGAACATCCTGTCGCATTTGAGATATACATCTGCTCACCGAACAACTGTGTGATCAGTCTTGCATAAGATGTCTCTGCACATCCCGCACAGCTTCCTGAGAACTCAAGCAATGGCTGATTGAACTGACTTCCCTTTGGAGTCGTATCCTTGAATGCCGGACTGTCAACCTCTTTCTTTCCAACATTGGCAACCAGATAATCAAATACCGGCTGCTCGGATGCCTGTGACTCCTGCGGAACCATCTTGATGGCTTCTTTTGCCGCTGCCGGACATACCGTCACACACTCACCACATCCCATACAGTCAAGCGGGGATACACTCATCGTAAATTTATAATCGCCATTTGGCTTCATATCAGCAACTTTCATCTGATCCGGTGCTGCCTGAATCTCATCCTCTGTCAAAAGGAACGGACGAATCGTTGCATGAGAACATACAAATGCACACTGGTTACACTGTACACATGTCTCAGGATTCCAAACCGGAACCATTACGGCTGTACCGCGCTTCTCATATGCCGATGCACCAATCTCAAACTGTCCATCCGGATTGTCAACAAATGCCGATACCGGAAGGCTGTCTCCATCCATCTTGGAGATAGGCTCTAACAAATCTTTTACAAGTTTTACAACTTCCGGACGACCGGTTAATTCTTTTGCCGGAGCATCCGGTGCCGGATTCTTCCATGACTCCGGAATCTCTACTTTGTGAACGGCATCAACACCGGCATCAATTGCCTTGTAGTTCATCTCTACGACAGCATCACCCTTCTTAGAGTAGGATTTCTTTGCTGCCTCTTTCATATATTCAACCGCCTGATCGATCGGCATCACATCTGCGAGTTTAAAGAACGCTGACTGAAGAATGGTATTGGTTCTCTTGCCCATACCGATCTCAATTGCCTTGTCAATCGCATTGATGGTATAGAGCTGAATGTTGTTGTCAGCGATGTACTTCTTGGACTCTGCCGGCATATGCTTATCCAACTCTTCATCCGACCACTGACAGTTGATCATGAATACTCCGCCCGGCTTAACATCCTGTACCATCTTATAGCCATTTACTACATAGGATGGGTTGTGGCATGCCACGAAATCCGCCTGATTGATATAGTAAGGACTCTTAATCGGATTGTCACCAAAACGCAGGTGGGAGATTGTCACACCACCGGTCTTTTTGGAGTCATACTGGAAGTATGCCTGAATATATTTATCCGTGTGATCACCGATGATCTTTGTGGAGTTCTTGTTTGCACCAACGGTTCCGTCTCCACCAAGACCCCAGAACTTGCACTCTTTGGTTCCCGGTGCCGATGTGATCGGTGCCGGTTTTACTTCCGGAAGACTTAAGTTTGTCACATCATCTACGATACCGATGGTAAAACGAGGTTTCGGTGTATCTTTCTCAAGTTCTTTGTAAATGGCAAATACCGATGATGGCGGTGTATCCTTGGAACCAAGACCATAGCGTCCGCCACAAAGAACGATATCATTCTTTCCTGCCTCACGAAGAGTAGCTGCCACATCCAAATACAAAGGATCACCGAGTGAACCAGGCTCCTTAGTACGATCGAGTACTGCAATCTTCTTGGCCGTATCCGGAATCACTTTCAAAAGTGCCTCGGATGACCATGGACGATACAGACGGACTTTGATCAGTCCGACTTTCTCACCGGCTGCTGTCAGATAGTCGATCACTTCTTCTGCCACATCGTTAATGGAACCCATGGCAATGATCACACGGTCTGCATCCGGTGCACCATAATAATTGAACAGAGCATAGTCGGTGCCCAGTTTCTCATTTACTTTATTCATATACTTCTCGACTACTGCCGGAAGTGCATCATAGGCTTTGTTACAAGCTTCACGGTGCTGGAAGAATACGTCACCGTTCTCATGTGAACCACGAGCGGTCGGATGTTCCGGATTCAGTGCATGAGCACGAAATGCCTCTACGGCATCCATCGGACACATCTCTTTCAAATCTTCATAATCCCACTTCTCGATCTTCTGAATCTCATGGGATGTACGGAATCCATCAAAGAAGTTAATAAATGGAACTTTCCCCTCCAGAGCTGCCAAATGAGCAACCGGACTAAGATCCATAACTTCCTGCGGGTTGGTCTCTGCCAACATAGCAAAACCAGTCTGACGACACGCGTATACATCACTGTGGTCACCAAAAATATTCAGTGCATGTGTCGATACGGTACGGGCAGATACATCAAAGACACAAGGCAGCATCTCACCGGCAATTTTATACATATTCGGAATCATGAGCAAAAGTCCCTGAGAAGCTGTAAATGTGGTCGTCAGGGCACCGGCTGCCAAAGAACCGTGTACGGTACCTGCGGCACCTGCCTCAGACTCCATCTCAACTACCTTTACTGTACTTCCAAAAATATTTTTTTGTCCGGCTGCTGACCACTGGTCAACAGAATCAGCCATTGGACTGGATGGCGTAATCGGATAGATACCTGCTACTTCTGTATACGCATATGCTACATGAGCGGCAGCAGTATTACCATCCATTGATTGTTTCACTCTAGCCATTTTGATTTTTGTCCTCCTTTTACATTAGTTAATGAAAATACATTTACATTATTGATACCATTTTATCACTAACTTAAAAAAAAGTAAAGAATCAACCCTTACTAACTTCTGACGATTTATAAAATTTCTGTTAACAGTTGACAAAAATTGCCTTCCGATGTATCATTGTACTGTGTAATTAATACAACAATACAACAAGGAGGTACCTATGTCTTGGAATTTAACCAACGGACAGCCAATCTATCTGCAGTTGATTGAACAGCTCAAACGTCGGATTCTGTCCGGTAAATATGCCTGCGGAGAGCATTTTCCTTCCGTCCGGGAGCTGGCGGCGGAAGCCTCGGTCAATCCCAACACAATGCAGAAGGCATTGGCAGTTTTGGAAGAAGAAGGCCTATTGGTGGGCAGCCGGACCAACGGACGCACAGTCACGACCGATCAATCGATGATTCAAAAGATGCGAAATGAACTGGCAACAAAAATATGGAAAAAGTTTGTTGACACGCTCAGAGAACTTGGTTTTTCCGAGAGCGAAATACAGACATTTATCAGCGCCAACGCGGCAGAAAGGGGAACTTATGATTCTATTACAGACAACGGATCTATGTAAGTCCTATGGAGGAGCCCTTGCACTCGACTCGGTCAATCTGACACTCGATTGCGGGAAGATCGTCGGACTTTTAGGACCAAACGGAAGCGGTAAAACCACTTTGTTAAAAATCATTAACGGACTTCTCGTGCCAACCTCCGGCACCATACAGATCGGGGGCGAACAGCCCGGCATCATTACCAAACAGCATATCTCATATTTGCCGGACACCACATTTTTTCCAAAATGGATGAAAGTCACAAATCTGTTTGATTATTTTCAGGATTTTTATTCGGATTTTGACCGGCAGAAAGCAAGGGAGATGTTGCAGCGGCTGGGCATCAGCGAAAAAATGAAGCTCGGTGCCATGTCAAAGGGAACACTCGAAAAAGCACAATTAGTTCTGACCATGAGCCGCGATGCCAACCTCTACTGTCTGGATGAACCAATCGGTGGAGTGGATCCGGCAACCAGAGATTATATTTTAGAGACGATCATCAACAATTACAGCGAAAATGCAACTGTTTTGATTTCAACCCACCTGATTGCCGATGTTGAAAACGTCTTAGATGAAGTGATTTTTCTTCAACAGGGCCAGATTCGTCTTCACTCATCCGTGGACGAAATCCGCGCCAAAGAAAATCAATCCATTGATTCACTATTCAGGGAGGTGTTCCGATGCTAGGAAAATTAATCAAACACGAATTCAAAGCGACAGGAAGATTCTTTCTTCCTATGTATGTCTTTATTATCATTCTGACACCGATTTTCAGCCTCAGTATCCGTATGCTGAACGACTCGGATTCGGTCGATACCTATTCGGTCGGCTCTGCCATGAGCACTCTTTTGGGCTTTGGCGGTATTTCCGGTTTTGTTATCATGATGATGGGAATCTTTATGGCAACGTTTATTCTGATTGTCCTTCGCTTTTACCGGACAACGGCAACCTCAGAGGCATATCTGACATTCACGCTTCCGGTTAATGCATGGGAAATTGTATTTTCAAAGACTTTGTGCGGATTTATCTGGGAAATCTGTACCGGAATACTGGCCGGTGCCGCAATTCTTTGTATGACCTTTATCTCAGGACTTTGGTCTGTTCAGGAATTTTTGAAGAGCATGAGCGATTTTTTGAGCAATTTCCAGACATTTTTCGGATTAGACCCAAGCGATATCCTCTCTCTGGTTCTGATTCTTTTAGCCGCTCTTCTGGGTGTGTTGGCAAGTCTTGGCAAGATCTTTTTGTCCATCTCTCTGGGACAGCTATTCAACAACCACCGGATTCTCATCAGCATCGGCTTTTATCTTGCCGTTTATGTGGCACTGCGCTTTGTCGGAAGCATGACATCTCTTCCTCTTTTGATGATTGAATCGGATTCCATGGATACATCCAATTATTATCTGAACATTTTGTATTCGATCACGGCTGTACAAAACTTAATCATTGCCGTTGTCTGCTTTATTATAACCACGATTATATTGAAGAAACACTTAAATGTTCGATAAAAACCCGATCCATCGTTCACATCAAAGTCAGAGATGAATTCGTTGTATCAAGCATTAAAGGGGCGAGCAGTTCCTGACAGTCATCACAGTCAAGGCTCGCTCCTTTTTTTATGTTTTTCTCCTGCAAATAGTCCATTACCTCAATATAAAATTTCTTCATAATATGTGTGCGGTATATGATACACGGCTCAGGTTCTTTGTACAATTCCACACTTTTTTCTACGATATACTCCTCCCTCAGGGGCAGCTCATTGAATGGTCCCTCGTATATTATCTCACCGCTGTCCCGGACAATTTTTATTTTTTTCCACTTCATACTGATCCCTCCGGCATTAAGTGAGAACTAGATAGATCGCCATCGCAACAAAAAGAACCGCACTGATCAGCTTGATCACAGGAATCTTCTCAAGAACAATCTCCGATACCCCAAATATTTTTTTCCCAAAATATACGATCAGCATAAGAACAAACAGCGGCACGACAAAAGCAATACTATAGATCACCAGCAATACAACCGGCAGAATTCCATTCACTCCCTTTTGTACCATAATCACTACCGAGGAGAGATAGATCTGTCCCGTACACAAAAACTCTCCCGTCGCAACGGCCGCTCCTATCAATGCCATGATCAACATACCTGTTTTCTGTGCCGAAAAACGATCTGCCCATTTCATCATTGAGTGATTTAATCTCTTAAACCCCTTTGGCAACTGCAGTTTCATCTTTTCATATTGTTCGGATCTTGCGGTAAAGAAATCCCATAAATTCAGCAGGGCAAAACAGATCGCAAATAGTATCATAAAAAGATCCATCCACCTCGAAAAAACAGCGGTATTGATCCTTGTGATCACCTGATACAAAATTGTTCCCAGCAAAAAAAACATGATCGTTTTCCCCCCCAGAAAGGAGATCCCACACCGAAGCAGTTTATCGCGGTTGACAAGAAGGAGTGATAAGAGAAACAAAAACATGGACAGACTACATGGATTCAATCCATTTACAAAGCCAAGGCCAAATGCTGTCAGTCCCTGCATCCATACACTTTTTTTATCCGTCTGACGCACCGCTGCATCACTGTTTTCCTGTTTGGGTGTATCCAGAATCGTCGTCGGTTCTTTCTGAGAATAGTTTTTTACACACTCCTCAAATCCGGTTTGAATCTCTGCACCGATGAGTACCTGATCCGATATATATACACTGGGCGTGAACCCTACTTTTTCGTCCGGCAGCCCATATACCTTTCCATATTCAATCAAAAGATCATAATTGATCACTTCGTAAATATTGTATTTATGAATACTCAGATTGGAATATTTTTTCTCCATCTCTGAAAAAAACTGTTCCAATTTTTCACACGAATCACAGGTAGAAGAATAAAAATATACTGCCTGTACGTGATTGGAAGAAAGTGATATCTTCTTTTTCCCGCTGTCAATCGAAATCTTAATTCCCATTGCCTCGAATAGATCCAGCGGTGAATAGGTAACACCCTCCACCTTGTCGTTGGCCACGGATAACTCTACCACTTCGTCACTGACACTGTAACTGAGAAGATTCTGATACCAGTTCACAAAATAATGCCCTTTTCCTCCGGCATCTTCATCTGCCTTGTCAAAGATCTCATCTTTTCCGCACCGGGTACACTCCTCAAATGAATACCCCGCAAGCTCTACAATTTCTTTCACCGGCAAGAGCAAATGGTTGTCTTTGTCAATCGCTGCCTGAATCTTTTTTTGCTCTCCCCCGCTCTTTGACTCCAGTGAATACTCCTGCATTGAGTATTCACTCTCCTGCGCCTGTACCGGATGCTGGATCCACACCACAGACAAGAGCAGTAAAATCCCCCATAAAATCGTTTTTTTCATATCGGTCTCCCCCAGTTGAACTCTCTCATATGAAATCTCGCACATGGAATCCCATGTGCGAGAATCAACTTACATATTGTACCTACAAGTCATCAATAGGTCGGCCATCCATTCTTGAAATACAGATCGCTGATCAACAAGGTTGGCGTACCGTTGTTGCTTGCATCATAGGCATGACGCGCAATCACATATTTATAATTTCCACTGCTTCCGTTACGATATACATCCTGTCCGCCAGGACCTACCCAACGGGAATTACCACTGTCAAGAATAGTTCCACCACCACTGGTCAGCTTCTTTCCGTTCTTATCAACATAAGGACCGGTAATGCTGGTAGAACGACCCATCATAATTTTGTAGGTGCTGTTTACACCGTTACAGCACTTGCCGATGGATGTGAACAGATAATAATATCCATTGTTGTACATGATGCATGGACCTTCAATACCACCGGAGCGATAAGCGATCTTCGTGGAAGATCCGCTCGGTTTCATCGTGGACTGACTCAGTCTCACAATATGAATCCCATCATACCATGAACCATATACCAGCCAAGGTTTTCCGTTGGCATCCACCACAAGGTTTGGATCAATTGCGTTAAAGGAGCTCTTTGAATTGGAATACAGTACCACACCATCATCTCTCCAGTCACCCTTTGAGATACTGGAACAGGATACCAGACCAATTGCGGAGTTGTTCTTGCCAAATTCAGATACACAATAATAGCAGTAGTATCTTCCTCTGTAATACTCTAAATCCGGTGCCCAGACATCATTTTTTCCCATATTTGGAGCATATTTTCTCCACCATGATAATTCCTTGGAAAAAATCGGAAGTCCATCCGTCCATGTCTTTCCATTATTGGTTGAATACTTCATACCAATACCGGTTCCCGTGGACGCTGACCACCATGTTGACCCCGACTCTCTGATGATTGTTGGATCGTGAGTGACAACTCCTCCCGAAAGACCCCAGTGGGAAGCTTGTGCGCCCGGCACAAGTACCACCATCGAAAGCGCCAACCCCAATGCAAGAATGTTTCTCACAACACGCAATCTTTTCTTAAACATTTTTTCTTTTAACCTCCTTTTACATTATATAGTTTTGTATAAATTTACCCATATATTACAATGTGTTTTTTTTATTGTCAATATAAATTACAAACTTTTTTATAACAAAAAAGAACTTTTGTTAAATCTGCACAAAAGCTCTCTCTTGTCTTTGTCTATTATTTTTGTCAATTTTTTCCAAATTCACTCAGGAGCAGATTCTCGTTACGCTCCAGTGCGGTCTGGATGCTCCACGGATGAGTAAAGAGCAAAAGTGGTTTCCCTCTCAGATCTTTTACCTTCTTTGTATCGGAAGTGACGGAAAGACCTGCCACATCTATCTGTTCATTCTCAATCCATCTGACATGTTCATATGGCAGCTGTTCCATCCGTATCTCTACATTGTACTCACTCTGAAGCCGGTATTGGAGAACTTCAAATTGAAGAACTCCCACTACTCCGACAATGATTTCCTCCATTCCGGTATTGAACTCCTGAAAAATCTGGATAGCCCCCTCCTGGGCAATCTGATTAATTCCCTTCATGAATTGCTTGCGCTTCATTGTATCCACCTGTCTGACCCGTGCAAAATGCTCCGGAGCAAACGTCGGAATTCCCTCAAACTGAATCGGGGTTTTCCCTTTATACAGAGTGTCTCCAATCGAAAAAATCCCCGGATCAAAGACTCCTATGATATCTCCGGCATATGCGTGTTCAATATGCTTTCTCTCCTGCGCCATCATCTGCTGCGGTTGGGACAGACGGATTTTTTTTCCGCCCTGTACGTGCATCACTTCCATACCCGCCTCAAATTCACCGGAACAAATCCTCATAAAGGCAATCCGGTCCCGATGTGCCTTATTCATATTCGCCTGAATTTTAAAAACAAATGCTGAAAACTCGTCAGAAAACGGATCCACCTCTTCTCCATCTGATTCTCTCGCAAGCGGGGACGTGGTCATCTCCAGAAAATGCTGTAAAAATGTCTCCACTCCAAAATTCGTCAGTGCCGAGCCAAAGAAAACCGGAGATAACTGTCCCGCACGCACTCTTTCGATGTCAAATTCATCACTCGCTCCGTCGAGCAATTCAATTTCTTCGGATAAGATATCATGGTACTCTTTGGTTATAAGATCATCCAGCCCTTCCTCTCCCAATTTTGCGTTTACCGTCTCAACTTTATGTCCATTGTCTCCCGCAATAAATCTCGAAATCGTCTGAGACTCCCGGTCATAGACCCCTTTAAAATTCTTTCCGGAGCCAATCGGCCAGTTGATCGGGCACGTGCGTATCCCCAATACATTTTCAATCTGATCCATCAACTCAAAAGGATCCATTGCCTCACGGTCCATTTTATTGATAAAAGTAAAGATCGGAATCCCTCTCATCACACAGACCTTAAACAATTTAATCGTCTGTGCCTCAACACCTTTTGAGCCATCAATGACCATGACTGCGGAGTCCGCTGCCATCAGTGTCCGGTAGGTGTCCTCCGAGAAATCCTGATGTCCCGGTGTATCCAGTATATTGATACAAAATCCATCATAGTTAAATTGAAGAACAGACGATGTCACGGAAATACCTCTCTCTTTCTCAATTTCCATCCAGTCTGACACCGCATGTTTTGCCGCCTTTCTGCCCTTTACCGACCCTGCCAGATTGATCGCTCCACCGTAGAGAAGGAACTTTTCTGTCAAAGTTGTCTTTCCGGCATCCGGATGGGATATGATTGCAAATGTGCGCCGTTTTTCAATTTCCTGTTTTAAAGAATCACCCATGACGTAATCGTCTCCTTTTTCCAAAAATAACAAAAGTCCTGATATATATCAGGACCTCAAAACTGGGCTACTAGGATTCGAACCTAGAAATGCTGGAGTCAGAGTCCAGTGCCTTACCATTTGGCGATAGCCCAATCACACTCACAAATGCAATTATACAACAATACGAAAACAAATGCAAGTAAAATTTTAATTTTTTTACAGATTTCTCATATAAAAAATTTGAATGCCATCCTCTGCCAGCCAGACAAAAAAACTCCCGATGATTCACAATGAACCATCGGGAGCGGTCTTTTACAAAATTAATTGCAAATCGTCTTCTCTGTCTCTTTATCAAACAGATGAATCTTAGATGCATCCATCGCAATCTTAATCGTATCGCCCGGACGAGCCGTCGTACGAGGATTTACACGAACGGTGATATCAAAGGTATCTACAGTGAAATACAGGAATACTTCTGCACCGAGCATCTCATATACTTTAACGGTTGCCTCAAGACTTGTATCCGGAGAGTTATTGATAAATA
>ONNE01000045.1 GCA_900319095.1 uncultured Eubacteriales bacterium
AGATATCATATAATTTTTCACCCTGCATATATAGCATAGCCGTTCTGCCCTCTAGGTGAGTGACTACAATTTGGTTTCGACCATTCATTTCTTTTGTCCCCCGATCTTATCAAAATACATTTGCAGACGGTGAATCTGATAGCTGTATGGCGGACAATCCGCATGGCAGAACTGATAAAAGGCATCCATCACAAGATCCGGCTTGATATTCGTCTCGCTGCCACTGGTCAATTGCATAAAGATCGTATCTCCCTGTGAATACGGACAGTGAATCTCACCATAGAGTTCCCCTGTCTGCGCAGAAAAATTCTCCAAAGTAGTCGCCTGGGCTAAAATGTGTTTACGGATATCCATCTCTTTTTCAGATTTTTTTGTTTTCTTTTTTACGATAATACATGGCTGATGGATAAATTCTTCCCATTTTTGTTCCCAGTCACAGGGAAAAATTCCCGGCTCTTTTTCTATGATCATATAATCGGCAGATTGCAAAAGAGACATGGAGTTTTTAAATGTATCCGGCATGATTTCAATTTCCGTAATAAAAATTTCATCCGTCATAAATTGATTCAGATACCCGGTCAATTCTGCCATAGACAACGATTCCGGCAGAGAGTGAAATGTCACATCCAGATATTCTCCGTCGCTTGTGATTCCAACGCCCAATGGGGAGGCAAAACTCATTAATTGATGCGGACTATATCCCTGTGAATATGCGACATCCAATCCGGCACGTCGAATCGCCTTTTGAAAAAAACGCATACAGTCCAAATGACCGATAAATTTCACCGATCCGGTCTTTGTAAATCGCATTCTGGTTTTCATATTTGATTCTCCTTTTGTTCCACACATACACCCGCACCAAATCGTGCTGCCCCACAGCCGCTGCATTTTGCACGGCAATTCGGTGTCACTTCTTCTTTTTTCGAGCGCTCATACTCACGCCACATAAAATCTTTGGTCACACCTATATCGATAAAATCCCATGGAAAAATCTCTTCTTTCTTTCTCTCTCTGTAATTGTAGAAATTGCGGTCAACACCGCACTCATCCAATAATTCATTCCACAGTTCCGGGCGAAAATAATCGGTCCCTGCATCAAAGATACATCCTTTTTGATAGGCCAGTTCAATGACCCTGGCAAGTTTTCGATCACCCCTTGCAAAAATCCCTTCCAGTTCGGATGTGACGGCATCATGACAAATATACCGGATGGATCTCTGATTGATCTGTTCACGGACTTTTGCTGTCAGAAATTTTCGCTTTTCTTCAAAATACTGTGCCGTCCCCATCGGTGCCCATTGAAACGGAGTAAAAGGCTTGGGAACAAAAAAGGAAGTGCTGGCAGTGATTTCCGGACGTCCATGCCGCTTTTCTTTTGGCAGTTCAAAATAGGTGGCGGCAATTTGGTTTGCGAGCTCAGCGATCGCCTTGATGTCATCTTCCTGTTCCCCCGGTAAGCCAAGCATAAAATATAACTTGACACGATTCCATCCACCCTGAAATGCCTTTCTCGCACCGTCTAAGATCACTTCCTCTGTCAATCCCTTATTGATCACATTTCTCATTCGCTGTGAGCCGGCTTCCGGTGCAAAAGTCAGACTGCTCTTTTTTACGTCCTGTACTTTACTCATTACATCCAGTGAAAACGCATCAATCCTCAAAGAAGGGAGCGCTATGTTGAGTTTTCTCTGTTTGCACTCTTCAATCAAAAAATATACCAGTTCCGGCAGTTCTCGATAATCACTGGAACTGAGAGAACTGAGGGTAATCTCTTCATAGCCGGTATTCTCAATCATTTCAATTGCCCTTTTTTTCAGAAATTCAAGGTTTCTTGGACGAATCGGACGATAAATCATGCCAGCCTGACAAAAACGGCATCCCCGAATACATCCGCGCTGAATTTCCAAAACAACACGGTCCTGGGTCGCCCGTATATAGGGAACCAGAGGTTTTGATGGGTAATAAGTATCACTGAGATCTTTTACCACCTGCTTTTTTACTTTGACAGGAGCCTCTTTACAATTGGGTTCCATCGACGCGATCGTCCCGTCCGGATGATAGGTGACGCGATAAAGCGACGGAACATACA
>ONNE01000182.1 GCA_900319095.1 uncultured Eubacteriales bacterium
AAGAGAGCCTCCTTTCTTTGCCCGGATTTTCTGCATACAAAAAAGACCGGGAAGTTCCGCCACGCGATTTCGTTCCATCGTATGGTTTTCCTTCTCGGTCTCTGTATTTACAAAAACAATCCGGTTATTGAATAATTCTGTTTTCCACCGTACCCGGCGGTGCTGTCTTTTGACAGATATTTTTTCGCTGCAGACATGCTGCAGAATGAATTTTTTTTACCTTTTCAGTATAGCAAGTGGAGCAGATGAGGTCAATAGAATCGGGGAAAATTGATAGTGGATTGATACTGGGGGAGGAAAATCCTGTCTCATCCTTTGAAATTCTTAAGAATTTCCTCAAGCTTATGCCATTTCAGACATCTTCGTTTCAATTGTCCACTGGTATTTTTCTTGCCAATCATCCGATATAATTTATTTGCCTTTGCTATAATAATATCCTGATTCTGTCTACAGAAATTCAACTGATCAATAACAAGATTTTTGTAATATCTTATCTTTTGATTGTCGTGTGGATAAATCTTGATATCCACCTCTTTTAGTACATCCTTGCGCACAGGAATCATATTATTGAAATCCAAAACACCAATAAGTTTACCCTCTGTATCCAGCACCTTATGAAAGTCTACACTATTTTTCATGGCTTTGTGCTTATTTTTAGGTGAACTTAATGGTATACAGTATTGTGTTTATCATCACAAATAATGACAATTCCGACAAAAGGTCTCGTATCCTTTCCAAGCTGTGGTGATACAGAAAAAACACGATCATCCCCCTGGTTATGAAGATTTCGTATGTATTTCATATTTACCGTATAAAGTCTGAGACGTTTTTGCTTCATAGTATCTTATCCTCCAAAAAACTGAAAGGGCTGCTCAAAAGAACAGCCCGTCAACTTCCACTTTAGTTGGATCAAATCCCTCACGGTAGGACTCACCGCTCTTACAACTGCCACTTTAATGGTCAAACACCATCCAGTAGGCCTCACTGCTTTGTATCCATTATAACCCTACATATCATGCATAGTCAAGAAGTTTTCTCTTGAATCTTTTCTGAAAAACGGAGATAATACAAATATAGAATTTGCAGAAAGGTTCATTTTTGAATATGTGTACGAGATTTTTTATCGGTGATGATTCCTTAGAATTAAAAAGTATCATAGAAGAAGTGAAAAAGGCACCTCTCACAGAGCGCTATGTCAACACTGCCGGGAGACGGCTCATTACACAGGGCGAAGTGCGCCCTACCGACCTTGCCCCTGTCCTTGCTCCAAGTCCGGACAAGTCGCTTGCTGTCTATCCCATGAAGTGGGGATTTACAAATAAAAAACATCATTCCACACTCTTTAATGCCAGAGTGGAGACTGCTGGAAGCAAATCCATGTTCCGGGAAGCATGGAAGTCCCACCGGTGCATCGTCCCGGCTTCCTATTATTTTGAATGGGAGCATTTTAAAAATGCCGAGGGAAAAACAAAGACCGGAGATAAATATGCCATCCAGCCAAGGGGAGCAACCTCCACATGGCTCTGCGGACTGTACCGGATTGAGAATGGATTCCCCGTCTTTGTGGTGCTGACAAGAGAGCCGGGAGAATCGGTAAAAAAAATCCATGACCGGATGCCCCTGATTCTGCCTCATGAAAAAATCGGGGAATGGATAGAACCATCCACAGTGCCGGAATCGCTTCTGCCTTATGCGCTGACTGATATAGTGGCAGAAAGGGTGTAAATTTCATTTTATGATATTTCCCGAACAACCTGTGGAACATCCATCCTTTATTATTTCGGCATTTTCCCCAATCAGACGAATGATTTCTTTCTCCTCTGAATCCGGATAAAGTTCCCTTACCCGGTCATATATTTTCTTCCATGACTCTTCCGGTTCCTCACTATAAGCCGAGTTCACTGTATCATAGCCCCATACGGCTTCCGTCGGTAGCATAACGGATACCGCTGTCTTCTTTAAATCTGTCGATAATATCTGCTCGTCTTTCCAGACAATATCCCCATATCCGTCACGCCGGAAATATGCAAAGTACGGCAGCCACTCCACACTGGTAAAGCCCGCCTTCTTATCAAAGAACTTGCCATAGGCGACCTCCCGGCTCGCTGCGATAATCTCCCGCCATTCCCAGGGGTGCTAAGCGTCCGGTGGACGCTTGTTAAGCACCGACCGAAGCGGAGCGGAGACTTCCTGCCGGATGCCGGTCCACCAGTAATCTGGAGACACGTGCTCCTCTGCGGAAAAGCCACGGACTCCATTTGCAAACAGCGGTAAAAATCCCACTTCCTTTACCCAGTTCACAAGTTCCTGCCATGTACGGATGCGGTAAGGATCATCCCATGCCATAACCATGCCTCCAAACCTATGTGCTGATACTTACAGATCGGCGCCCAGTATCTTTTCCACAACATCCGTTTGTACACGATTCGGATCTGCATGAAAAATATCAATCAAGTCTGAATCTCCCGACCTGTCTTTAAACGCCGGAAACAGAAAGCCGAACTCCGGCTTTCCCGGCTCGGATTCTCCGACAAGCGGGGCTACCGCACAGATGATAAAATTATAAATTTCCTCGGAACCTTCCAGCCACTCTTTATCTGCCGCTTTCAGCGGAATATCATAAGAACCGTAGAACATAAATATTGCATAATCACGATTCGTCTTATAATTTTCTCCCATCAGTTCATAGAACACACTGAGCATCCCGTCTTCCTTTAACTCATTCTGCTTCAGTGTGTAGAGCATCGGCCACAAGCTGTTCTTTCTGTCCTTGGAGAACTTGTACCGCTTTAACTGCTCATTTGTCTTAGAG
This sequence comes from uncultured Eubacteriales bacterium, assembly GCA_900319095.1. GTDB lineage: Bacteria > Bacillota > Clostridia > Lachnospirales > Lachnospiraceae > Eubacterium_F. Next base: position 2,813 of record ONNE01000182.1, read on the forward strand.
AATGGTATTGTCTTGGCCATCTCCAGATTCTTTTTCGTCTCGGAAGCCGACAACTTGCCAAAGTGGATGTTAAAGGAGCCATCCTCATATCCCTCTTTATCCATGTACGCCCCCGCAATCCTTGCAAAACAGTTCCTCGAAGGGGTCATTCTTCGTGTCAGTTCCAGCATATCTTCTCTGTTAATCATAACAATCTCCATTCCTCTTTTCATTTACCTATAAGCAATCATATTCTCTGTTTCTTTCATGGAGTCGGTCAGTTTAACGTAACTATAACATTCTCAATCTCCGGACTGTCAACTTTTTTATTAGATAAGTCCACAGTTGTTCCGTTTCCCCTTTCTGATAAATTGCTTACATATATTTTTGTATTTTACTAATCACATCTTCCACTGCCTTATACCCCATTTGCTAGACACACTGAATGAATGGTATAATCTAACCAACAGGAGGAAATGATTATGACCAATAAGTACAGTGCAGAATTTAAAGAGCAGGCTGTAAAGCGTGTCTTAGCCGGAGAATCAGCAGCCAAGGTGGCAAGAGATCTCGGCATCAATGTCAATTCGTTATATACATGGAAGTCCCGGTATGCAGAACATCCAGAGCAGCCATTTGTCGGAAGCGG
>ONNE01000037.1 GCA_900319095.1 uncultured Eubacteriales bacterium
AAATGAGTGGATTTTTACCGGTTTCTAAAAAAGAGATGAGAGAGCGTGGCTTAGACCAGCTGGATTTTGTATATATATCGGGCGATGCCTATGTGGATCACCCCTCGTTTGGCGTGGCGATTATCACCCGCATTCTGGAGGCATATGGTTATACCGTTGGTGTGATCGCCCAGCCGGATTGGAGAGAGGATGAGAGCGTCACAGAATTCGGGGAGCCAAGACTCGCATTTCTGGTATCTGCGGGAAACATGGACTCGATGGTCAATCACTATACGGTATCGAAAAAGAGACGGCAAAGGGATAGCTACACACCGGGCGGTGTTGTGGGAAAGCGTCCGGACTATGCGACGATTGTATACTGCAATCTGATTCGCCACACATACAAAAAGACACCGATCCTGATCGGGGGAATTGAGGCGAGTCTGCGAAGGCTGGCGCATTATGATTATTGGTCCAATCAGTTAAAGCGCTCGATTCTGATGGACTCGGGGGCTGATATTTTGATGTACGGGATGGGAGAACACTCGATTATTGAGCTGGCGGAGGCGCTGAATGCGGGAATTGCGGTGTCGGATATCACCTATGTCGATGGCACTGTCTACCGCACAAAAGACATCAGCTCTGTGGTCGATTATATCGAACTTCCCTCATATGAGAGCATGAAAGAGGACAAGCGTATTTACGCAAGGAGTTTTTATACGCAGTATTGCAACACGGATGCGTATTCGGCCAAGAGGCTGGTGGAACCCTATGCCAATAAGCAATATATTGTGCAGAATCCACCGGCAAAACCATTGACGGTACAGGAGATGGATGATGTCTATGCGCTCAGCTATGAGAGGGATTATCATCCTTCTTACCGAAAGCAGGGCGGTGTGCCTGCGATCGAAGAAGTGAAGTTCAGTCTGATCAGTAATCGTGGCTGTTTTGGGGGCTGTAGTTTTTGTGCGCTGACGTTCCATCAAGGGAGGATGATTCAGACGCGCAGTCATGAGTCCCTGATCGAAGAGGCAAAGCGCATCACCGGTCAGGAGGGCTTTAAGGGATATATCCACGATGTAGGGGGACCGACGGCAAATTTTTACCACAGAGCCTGTGAAAAACAAAACCGCTATGGTGTCTGTACCACACGTCAGTGTCTGTTTCCGAAGCCGTGTGAGAATCTGATCGTGGATCATCAGAGTTATCTCTCATTACTTCGAAAATTGAGAAAACTACCCGGAGTCAAAAAAGTGTTTGTCCGGTCCGGCATCCGCTTTGACTATGTACTCTATGACAGAGACGATACATTTTTTCGGGAGCTTTGCCAATATCATGTCAGCGGACAATTAAAAGTCGCGCCAGAGCACGTATCGGACCGGGTACTGGAGAAGATGGGCAAGCCTAAGAATTCGGTCTATCAGAAATTTGCAAAAAAATATGCCAAAATCAATCAGGCGCTGGGGAAAAAGCAGTTTTTAGTACCTTATCTGATGTCCTCACATCCGGGGTCCAATCTGTCTGCAGCGGTGGAGCTGGCAGAACATATCCGGGACATCGGCTATATGCCTGAACAGGTGCAGGACTTTTATCCCACACCATCCACCATTTCGACGGTGATGTATTACACCGGTGTGGATCCAAGAACCATGAAGCCGGTCTATGTGCCGAGAAATCCGCATGAGAAGGCAATGCAGAGAGCATTGATCCAGTACCGCAATCCGGATCACTATGATCTGGTCAAAGAGGCACTCATCAAGTCGGGCAGGACGGATTTGATCGGATTTGGCGAAAAATGTCTGATCAAACCGAGAAAAATAAAGGCGAATAACAATAAAAAGGAAATTAAAAAGGCAAATAAAAAGAAAAAAACAGTGAAAAGGAGGGGGTAATATGTTGAGTCAGATTGATCTAAACAAAGTGGCGGACTGGCAGGACTATGAGAGCCGGTTGTCCGGACTTGAGATCCGGATGGGCGAATTGCAGAGAACCTGCCGTGAACTGGGAATCCCGATCATGATTGTTTTTGAGGGATTTGAGGCTTCGGGAAAGGGGACGATGATAAGTCGTATGATCCGTCCGTTGGATCCACGTGGTTTTAAGGTGTATACAATGGAAAAAGAATATGAGGACGACAGAATGCACCCCTATCTTTGGCGTTACAGTATTAAGACACCGGAGAAGGGAAGAATTCACATCTTCGACCGGAGCTGGTATCAGGGGATGGAGAGCGGAGAGCTATCAGCCGAACAGATCCGGCAATTTGAAAAGCAATTTACCGATGATGGAATGGTGCTTATCAAATTCTTTTTGGCCATCTCAAAAAAAGAACAAAAAAAGCGTTTGCAGGCGCTGTCCGGGAAAAAGAGCACAAAGTGGCGCGTAAAGAAAAAAGACTGGCAGAAAAATGAAGAGTACGATGCGTGTGTCAGTGAATACGAGAAGATGTTAATTGAGACGGATTCGGACCATGCTCCATGGGTCATCGTGGAGGCGATGGAGAAAAAATATGCCATCTACAAGATTCTCACAACCGTTGTAAAACGCATGGAAGAGGCAGTCGCCAGACGACAGAAGCCACGGAACCTGTCGGATGAAAAAGACAAGACGGTATCCGTCACAGAGAGCGAGGAATTGCTCAATGGGGTGCTGGGCGGTGTCGATCTTTCGCTGGATCTTGAGCCGGAGGAATACAAAAAGAAGAGAAAGGATCTGCAAAAACGCCTTGCCAAATTGCACAACAAAATGTATCTTGAGAGGGTTCCCGTGGTGTTGGCATTTGAGGGATGGGATGCCGGTGGCAAAGGTGGTGCGATCAAGCGGATTACACAGTGCATGGACCCGCGCGGTTATGAGGTGGTGCCGATTGCATCGCCGAATGACATTGAAAAAGCACACCATTATCTGTGGCGTTTTTGGACAAAATTTCCGAAGGATGGCCATATGGCGATCTTTGACCGGACGTGGTATGGACGTGTGCTGGTTGAGAGGATTGAGGGATTTGCCACAGAAGATGAGTGGCGGCGCGCCTATCAGGAGATCAATCATATGGAACAGCATCTGGCAGAATCCGGTGCCATTGTATTAAAATTCTGGATGCACATTGACAAGGATGAGCAGGAGAGAAGATTCCGGCAAAGACAACAGACACCGGAGAAACAGTGGAAGATCACAGAGGAAGACTGGCGCAACCGCGCGAAGTGGGAGGAGTATGAAAAGGCAGTGGATGAGATGATCGTGCGCACTTCAACCGAATATGCACCATGGCATATCATTGAGGCCAATTCTAAACTATATGCAAGAATACGGGTGTTGGAGATTGTGGTAGAGGCACTGGAGAAAGTATTATAAAAAGAAATGAGGAATATCATGAGAGAGAAAAGAAAGAGAATCAAAAGCCTTTTGGTGTGGGTGTTGATATTTGGCATGGTGAGTCTGAATCTGAATTCTGTGGCACTGGCACAGAAATTTGCAGGGGACGAACAGCCGGCAGAGGAGCACCGGCTGACTTACACGGCAGAAAATTGCTTTTCCATTGACAGGGAAACCGGTTATATTACCGGATTTACCGACGACTCCGAAGAGGCTGCGACGACGGTTGTGATTCCGCAATATGTGGATGAAACGCTTGTAAAGGGAATCGGAGAAGCGGTGTTCAAGGATCAGACGGCAATTCAGAAAATCATCTTGCCTGCGACCGTCGGTGTGTTTGGCGCTGAAGCATTTGCCGGCTGCAGCAGTCTGTCACAGATCAGTGTCTATGATACCGGGATTGTGCTGGATGAAAACGGTGAGATCGTAGAAAGCGGCGCTGAGCCGGAGAAACTTGTCTATGATGCGAATAAGAACTATCTGGTCGATGGAGAAGAGTACTATGAAATCGTCGAAAAGAGCGGATGTGTCACATTATCAGCTTCTCTCCAGACCGTGGGGGTCGGAGCGTTCAATGGCTGTGCTTTTTCCTCTTTTGATGTCATGGAGGGCAATCCGTCATTCACAGACAGCAGAGAGACGGACAATAATGAAGTCAATGCACCGAATCTTCCGTCTGGAGTGGGAGCGTGCCTTCTCTCGGCCGATGGGAAAAAACTCATTCGGCTGGCTCCCCGATATAAAATCGATAACAGTGCCTATGCCGTTCCGTCCGGTGTAGAGAGAATTGCCTCCTATGCATTTCATAAAATCAGTCAGACGAGGCTGGTTCTTCCATCCAGTGTCACGGTTATTGAAGATTACGGCTTTTATGAGAGCGGACTCTCGGATCAGGCGATTGAATACGAGGAGCCTGCCGCACTCACAACGGTTGGCGCATGGGCATTTGCGAACAATCCGAATCTGAATATTGTCCTGCCGGCAACCGTGACAACCATCGGGGTCTATTGCTTTGCCAATGTCACAAACCGGACGCCGGATATATCCCAGACACAGATTACGGTAATTCCACAATATGCCTTTAGCGGATGTGAGAATCTTCACCAGATTACCATGCCTGCGACCCTGCGGGTGATTGAGGACTACGCATTTGCCGGCAACTCAAATCTCAATGAGGTGATTTTCCTTGGGACAACGTTAGAATCGATTGGAACCGGTGCTTTTCAGGATTGCGCCAATATGCATTCCATCGATATACCGGAGGGAGTGACCGTAATCGAGGCAGATACCTTCGCCGGGTGTGACAATCTCAATACCGTAGGACTTCCGGATACGCTCACGACAATTGGTGATGCGGCATTTGCCGGCTGCCAGAATATTCATTCCATGGTAATTCCGGAGAGTGTGACATATATTGCGGACGATAGTTTTATGGGGGCAAACACATCACAGATCGATACATCCAAAAATGAATATGCTAAGACCGTTGTAAGCGGTGAGACAACGCAGACAGCGGCACCGACGACGGCTCCGGTCACCCAGACAGTGGCTGCCACTCCGACTCCGACTCCGGCCGCTACCCCGACCCCGACTCCGGCAGTGCCGAAAAAGGGAACCAAAAAGACAATTGGGTCGCTGGTTTACAAAGTCACCAAATCTTCTGCGAAAAAAGGAACCGTAAGTGTTGTAAAGCCAAAAACCAAAAAAATAAAGACAGCCGGGATTCCTGCCACGGTAAAGATCAACGGCTATACCTTCCAGGTCACGGAAATATCCAAAAAGGCATTTTATCAAAACAAAAAACTGACGTCTGTGACGATTGGAAAAAATGTTAAAAAGATTGGAAAACAGGCATTTGCAAAATGTAAGAAACTCAAAAAAGTGACGATCAAGACCACCAAATTGACAAACAAGAATGTCGGGAGTGGTGCGTTCACGGGAGCATCGAAAAAAATTACGGCAAAAGTTCCAAAAATTAAGAAGAAAGCATACAAAAAGTGGATGCCAAAGAAAGGAATCAAGAAAAATAAAATCCGTTGAGCAAACACGATCGAACGACAAAATAATACTTCCCCAAATGCAAAAAAAATACTTGCATTTGGTAAAAAATAGTGCTAAAATAAGGAACATAGATACTGTTAATGAAGATGAGTGGACACAAGTTCACTCATTTTTCTTGTGAGAAAAGAGGTCATTTTTTTGAGTAAGCATCAGAACTATGAAGCAAAGACGGAGGAGATTCTGATTCCGATTGTCGAGAAGTATCAGTATGAACTGGTGGATGTCGAGTTTGTCAAAGAGGCAGGAAACTGGCATCTGCGCGCCTATATTGACAAAGAGGGCGGCATTACGATCGATGATCTGACGACCGTGAATCATGAGCTCAGTGACCGGCTGGACGAATTGGATTTTATTGCTGAATCCTATATTTTGGAAGTGAGTTCTCCCGGGCTCTTGCGACCGTTGAAAAAACCCAAAGATTTTATTCGTAATCTGGGAAAAGATGTCGAGGTAAAGCTGTATTCACCCGTGACGTGGGAAGAGGGTGGAAAAAAATATTCGGACAAGGAATTTATCGGGATATTGAAAGAATACAAAGAAGAACAGGATGCCATTGTGCTGGATTTTTCCGATCGGGAGATGGAAATATCAATCCGCGACATAGCGCTGATTCGACAATATATTGAATTTTAAAAGAGATAAGAAGGAGGATATGACACCATGAGAGGTAAAAACGTGGCAACACAGAAAGGAAATCCGGAATTGATTGAGGCATTGAATGCCATTGAGAAGGAAAAAGATATTAGCAAAGATATTTTGCTTGAGGCGATTGAGAATTCATTGCTTGCAGCATGTAAAAATCAGTTTGGAAAGTCAGAGAATATACGCGTGAATCTGGACCGCGAGACCGGTGAGTTTCATGTGTATCAGGACAAAACCGTCGTTGAGGAAGTTGAGGATCCGATGCTTCAGATGTCGCTGACACAGGCACAGGTCAATCATCCGGGCACGGCTGTGGGAGATACCGTGAGCACAGAAGTGACACCGAAAAACTTTGGACGCATTGCCGCACAAAAGGCAAAACAGGTAGTGGTTCAAAAGATTCGCGAAGAAGAGAGAAAGGTTTTATATGACCAGTATTATACAAAGGAGCATGATATCGTAACCGGTATTGTACAAAGACACAGCAATGGAAATTATAACATTGATCTAGGCAAGATGGATGCCATTTTGACATTGCAGGAGCAGGTAGAGACAGAGCAGTTTTCTCCGAGAGAGAGAATCAAGCTATACGTGACGGAAGTGAGAGATACTACGAGAGGCCCGAGAATTATTATCTCGAGAACTCATCCGGAACTGGTAAAACGTCTGTTTGAGTACGAAGTGGCAGAGATTCAAAACGGTGTTGTGGAGATCAAGAATGTGTCCAGAGAGGCAGGTTCCCGATCCAAGATCGCGGTTTATAGCAACAATCCGGATGTGGATGCCGTTGGTTCCTGTGTCGGAATGAACGGAGCCAGAGTCAATGCCGTCGTTGAGGAGCTGCGCGGTGAAAAGATCGACATCGTTGAGTGGGATGAGGATCCGGTGGTATTTATTGAACACGCACTCAGCCCATCCAAGGTAGTATCGGTCGATGTGGATGTTGAGGAGAAGACAGCCAGAGTCGTTGTACCGGACCAGCAGTTATCTCTGGCGATTGGCAAAGAGGGACAGAATGCCAGACTGGCTGCGAGACTGACCGGATATAAAATTGATATTGTGAGTGAATCACAGAGTGAGTCGTAAGATTTTTTGAGAGAAGAGAGGTGGTGAGCGCGATGCAGACCAAGAGCAGACCACAAAGACAGTGTGTCGGATGCCGGGAGAAGAAAGAAAAAAATGAGCTGATCCGTGTTGTCCGAACACCGGAGGGGGAGTTTGTCATTGATCGGACCGGCAAAAAAAATGGAAGAGGAGCTTATCTTTGTGATGAGGTTGATTGCTTGAAAAAAGCAAGAGCCGGCAATGCGTTGAATCGCTCTTTTCGAATGGAAGTACCGGATGAAATCTATGAAGAATTAAAAAGGCAGTTAGAATATGATCAATCGTAAAAAAATTCTGGGAACATTGGGACTGGCCATGAAGGCCGGAAATGTTGTGAGTGGTGAGTTTATGACAGAGAGAGCCATTCGTGACAGACAGGCACAGTTGATTCTTGTGGCAGAAGATGCATCGGACAACACAAAAAAGAATTTTTCAGATTCCTGTCACTATTATCACGTGCGATATGCTGAGTTTGGAACGAAAGAGGAGCTGGGCGAGGCAATCGGGAAAAAACTTCGGGCATCCTTAGCAGTGACCGATCGTGGATTTGCAAAGTCAATCAGTAAGAATTTAGAACTGGAGGTAACACCGTATGGCAAAGATGAGAATTTATGAGATAGCGCGTAGTATGCAGCATCAGGATAAGAACATAAAAAGTGGCGACTTAGTCAAATTTCTGAATGAAAATGGGTTCGAGGTAAAGGGGTCCAACAGCAATATTGAGGATGATGCCATTGCTTTTTTGATGAAGAATTTTATGAAAAAGCAGGCACAGGAAAAAGAGAAGACGGAACCAAAGATCGAGGAAGAGAAGAAAATTGAGACGAAGGTCGAGACGAAGGCCGAGGAGCAGAAAAAACCGACAAAGGCGGAGACGAAAAAAGAACAGACCGAAGAAAAGGCAGAAGAAAAGAAGGAAGAAAAAAATACCAAAGAGACCAAAGAGAAGGGTAGACCGGCCAAGACAGAAGAAAAGAGAGATCGTCAGAACGCACCGGCACGAAATAATCGTGACCGGAATGGCAATCATAATAACAATAACAACAATAATAATAGAAGAAATGGTGAGCGCACCAATGACCGGAATGGAGACCGGAACAGTGATCGGAATGGAAACAATAATCGTTCCAGAAACGATCGTCGTGGTGACCGGGTCTTTGAAAAATTTGAGAAGGCCCAGAGTGGTTTTGATGGAATTCGTCAGGAACAGAAGAATACAAGAACCAGAAACAAAAAGAAAGATGATCACAGCAAATCGACCGGTGGCTATCGCAAGAGTACCAAGGAAGAGATGAGCCGTATCCGTTCCAAGAAGGATCCGAACCGCAAGGGAGCATTTATCAAGCCGGAGCCGGTAAAACAAGAGCCGACAGAAGAGATTAAGCAGATCACAGTGCCGGATTATATCACGATCCGGGATTTGGCAGACAAGATGAAGATGCCGGCGGCTGCCCTGGTAAAGAAATTATTCATGCAGGGACAGATGGTATCGCTCAATCAGGATGTCAGCTATGAGGAGGCCGAGGAGATTGCCCTCAGCTTTGATATTCTGTGCGAAAAAGAAGAAAAAATTGATATGGTTGCAGAACTCTTGAAGGAAGAGGAAGAGGACGAGAGCAAGATGAAGAAACGTCCTCCGGTTGTCTGTGTTATGGGACACGTCGATCACGGTAAAACTTCTCTTTTGGATGCCATTCGACAGAGTGATGTGACTGAGCATGAGGCAGGTGGAATTACGCAGCACATCGGTGCCTATGTTGTCCGGATCAATGGAGAGAAGATCACCTTTTTGGACACACCGGGTCATGAGGCGTTCACTTCTATGCGAATGAGGGGTGCGCAGTCAACCGATATTGCAATTTTGGTCGTTGCGGCAGATGATGGTGTTATGCCACAGACCATTGAGGCGATCAACCATGCCAAGGCTGCGGGGGTTGAAATCATTGTAGCGGTAAACAAAATTGATAAAGAAGGGGCCAATATTGACCGCGTAAAACAAGAGCTCTCGGAGTATGAGCTGATTCCGGAGGAGTGGGGCGGTTCCACGGTTTTCTGTCCTGTCTCGGCTCACACCAAAGAGGGTATTGAGAATCTTCTTGAAATGATTGTACTGACTTCGGAGGTCCTTGAGCTGAAAGCAAATCCGAAGCGTCAGGCGAGAGGAATTGTCATTGAGGCACGCCTGGATAAGGGACGCGGCCCGGTGGCTACGGTTCTTGTACAGAAGGGAACCCTCAACATCGGTGATCATATCGCGGTGGGAACGGCACACGGCAAAGTTCGTGCCATGCTTGATCACAATGGAGAGCGCGTCAAATTAGCAAAGCCATCGACACCGGTAGAGATTCTGGGACTCAATGGGGTTCCGGATGCCGGAGAGATTTTTGTGGCGACCGAGAATGATAAAGAGGCAAAACAGATTGCACAGGCATATATTGATCAGGGCAAGGATAAATTGATCGAAGAGACAAAATCCAAAAAATTGTCACTGGATGGCCTGTTTGATCAGATTCAGGCGGGCAATGTAAAAGATTTGAACCTGATTATCAAAGCCGATGTTCAGGGATCTGTGGAAGCTGTAAAACAAAGTCTTGTAAAACTTAGCAATGAGGAAGTGGCCGTCCGTGTCATCCATGGCGGTGTCGGTGCCATCAATGAGTCGGATGTCACACTGGCAAGCGCATCCAATGCGATTATCATTGGATTTAATGTGCGTGTGGACAATACGGCAAAAGATACCGCGGACCGTGAGAATGTGGATGTCCGTCTGTATCGTGTCATTTATGATGCGATTGAGGATATTGAGTCTGCGATGAAGGGCATGCTTGAGCCGATTTACGAGGAGAAAGTGATCGCACATGCGGAAGTCCGTCAGACATTTAAGGCATCCGGAGTTGGAATCATTGCCGGTTCCTATGTTCTGGATGGCAAGATTGAGCGCGGATGCAGAGCGCGTATATCACGAGATGGGGAGCAGTTGTTTGAGGGCAATCTGGCAAGTCTTAAGCGTTTCAAAGACGATGTCAAAGAGGTCAATGCCGGTTATGAGTGCGGACTTGTCTTTGAGGGATTCAATGACTTGCAGGAAGCGGATCAGATTGAGTGTTATAAAATGGTTGAGGTGCCGAGGTAATGAGAAAGAACAGTGTAAAAAACGTGCGTATCAATAGCGAAGTACAAAAAGAGATCAGCATGATTTTGAGAGAAGATCTAAAAGATCCCAGGGTGGATCCGGTTCGCACTTCTGTGATGGCTGTCGAGGTAACACCGGACCTTAAATTTGCAAAGATATATATCAGTGTTATGGGAGATGACAGTGAAAAAGAAAAGACCATGGAAGGATTGAAAAAAAGTTCCTCCTATGTTCGTCATCAGCTGGCTCACCGCATGAATCTTCGCAACACACCGGAGCTCACATTTGTGCTGGATAATTCCATTGAGTATGGAGTGGCCATGTCTAAGAGGATTGATGAATTGAAAAATAAGGATGTGAAAGAATGAATAATTTGATGCTTGCCATTGATAAGGCAAAAACCATTGCAATCGCCGGACACGTTCGTCCCGATGGGGATTGCATCGGCTCTTCAATGGCGCTTTACCGTTACATAATGGATAACTTTGAGAATAAATGCGTCACGGTATATTTGGAGGAGATTGCGGACTGTTTTTCATATTTGCGGGAGGAAGAGGCATATCAGGAAGTTTGCGACTTCGAAAAGGGAGCGTCGTATGATTTGTTTTTATCACTGGACTGCGGGGATACCGAGCGCCTGGGAGAGAGAGCGGAAGCGATTTTAAAGAGCGCGGGATACGTGATCAACATTGACCATCATATAACGAATACCGGATTTGGCGATGAGAAATATATCGAGGAAGCCAGTTCTACCTGCGAGATTTTATATAATCTGATGGACGATGACAAAATCAGTTATGCGACTGCATGTGCCCTCTATACAGGGCTGGTTCATGACACCGGTGTGTTCAAGCACTCATGTACGACCCCACAGACGATGAGAATTGCAGCTAAACTGATGGAAAAAGGAATACCATTTGGCAAAATCATCGATGGAAGTTTTTATATGAAATCCTATAAGCAGCTGCAGATCATGGGACGCTGTCTGATGGAGAGCATCCGTATCCTGGATGAAAAATGTATTTTTTCGATTGTCCGGCAGAATGTATTAAAATTATATGATGCGAAACCATCGGATTTAGATGGGATTATTGATGAGATGCGAACCACGAAGGGAGTGGAAGTGGCGATTCTTTTGGACGAGAGAGAGCCGGGAGAATACAAAGTCAGTATGCGCTCCAATGATTTTGTGGATGTCAGTGTGATCGCCAAATATTTTGGCGGTGGTGGTCACGTAAAAGCAGCCGGTTGTACGATTAAAGGAGACGGATTTGATGTGATCAACAACCTGACGGTACACATCGAAAAACAGTTGATTGCAAACGCCGCCAGTGAGTAATCCGTGATTGGAGAACGGTTTCGAGTGGAGAGTTTTTATGGATGGAATCATTAATGTATATAAAGAATCGGGTTTTACCTCTCACGATGTAGTTGCAAAGTTGAGAGGTATCCTTCATTTTAAGAAAATTGGTCATACCGGCACACTGGATCCGGAGGCTCTCGGAGTGCTTCCGGTCTGTGTGGGAAAAGCAACGAAGGTATGTGATGTGCTGACGGACCGGGACAAGACGTATCGGGCGGTGGCAAAGCTTGGAGTGACAACGGATACGCTGGATCTGACCGGTGAAATTCTCTCAAGGGAAACGGTCGATGTCCCGGAACACCGGATAAGGGAAGTGCTGGGACAGTTTGTCGGCACGATACAGCAGATTCCACCGATGTATTCAGCGATTAAAATAAACGGGAAAAAACTGTATGAACTCGCCAGACAGGGAAAGGAAGTCGAACGAGCTCCCCGCACTGTGACCATTCATGAGATCCGGTTCCTTGATTATTCCGAAAAAGAGAGCGAAGTGTCATTTGAGGTGACGTGCTCAAAGGGAACCTACATACGGACACTCTGCGATGATATAGGGAAAAAGCTCGGATGCGGGTGCGCGATGAAGTCATTGATTCGAACCAGGGTGGGGCAGTTTAAGGTTGAGGATGCCCTGACATTATCTCAGATTGAGGCAATGACAAAGGAACAGAGATTGGATGCATTTGTGCGACCGATCGATTCGGTCTTTACCGACTATATTTCCTGTCATGTGATTGAAAGCGGGATGAAAAAACTGATCAATGGAAATTATCTGGATATCCGTGACTGTGAGTGCCCGGTCGACCAGACGCTTCAGGATGGTCAGAAGGTGCGGATATATGGAAATGATGGGGAGTTCTATGCACTATATCAGTTCGATGCAAAGAAAAAACAGTATCGGATCGTAAAAAACTTTCATTAAGAGGAAAAACCATATGCAAGTGATAAATAATCTTGATTTTCAATTGAATCATACGGCAGTCTGCATCGGCAAATTTGACGGGCTGCACAGGGGGCACCGCCTGCTTCTCAAAGAGGCGGCAAGGAACGGCGAAATCGTCACTATGATCACATTTGTTTTTCCAAATGCCAAAGGAATCTATAGTTTCGAGGAAAAAAAGGATCTGGCACAAAAGCTTGGTGTTGAAGTGTTCATTGCGATCTCGCTGACGGATTCTTTTATGCATATGAGTGCAGAGGATTTTGTGAAAGAGATTCTCCTAAAAAAATGTGATGCAAAAAAAGTCGTGGTAGGGGCAGATTTTTGTTTTGGTTATCAAAGATCCGGAGATGCCCGGTTTTTACGACAGGCCGGACAAAGATATGGATTTGAAACTGTTGTGCTGGAGAAATTGATGCAGGACGGTGAGATCATAAGCAGTACCGGAATTCGGGAGCGGCTGAGGAAGGGTCAGATCCGTCAGGTCAACTCACTTTTGGAGACTCCTTATTTTATTCAGGGAGAGGTGGTAGCAGGAAATCAGATCGGGCGGACGATGGGAATTCCCACGGCCAACATCCGGCCGGATGTGACCAAGGAACTGCCCCCGCTCGGAGTCTATACTGTTCAGCTGGAAATCGATACAAAAAACAGTGACCGTCCCCGGATTTATCAGGGGGTGGCAAATCTGGGAACAAAGCCAACCGTGACAGATCACAGAGAGATCACTTTGGAGGTCTGGTTGTTTGATTTTGAGGGAGACTTGTACGAGAAAAAGATAACCGTATATTTTCTTGATTATCAGCGGCCGGAAAAAAAATTTCCGTCACTGGACGCTCTGCGGGAACAGATTCAAAAAGATACACAGAGAGCGAAGGAGTTTTTGGAAGCTCTATGACAGGAACACGGAGTGTACTAAGAGTTCCACGGCATCGTGAATTTCATTTTCTCTCAAATTTCCAAATCCAATCAGAAAAGTGGGAAGATAATCGGCAGGAAGATCCGCGTAGTATCCACGAAGGGAGCGCAGACGAATGCCGTTTTTTTCTGCGTTTTTGAGAATCATCTGCTCATCCTTTTTTCCAAGATAGCGAAGGATGATGTAGAGTCCGGCATAGTCACCGGAAATCTCAAACATTCCCTGCTGCACGTAGGCAGAGAGCTCATTTAGAATCGCATCGTGCTTGCCTTTGTAGATTTTTCTCATGCGGTTTAGATGCTTTTCGAAAGCACCCTCACGGATAAACTCCGCCAGAATTGACTGTTGGATTCGCGATACCGGGCAGGCATACGAACCACATAGAGTGCGGTATCTCACCATAAGCCGGGGCGGAAGAACCATGTACCCGGTTCGTATGGCGGGAGAGACTGCCTTGGAAAAAGTTCCGATATAGATGACTTTCTGATGCTGATCCATGCTCTGGAGAGAGGGGATAGGCTTTCCGATGTAGCGGAATTCACTGTCATGATCATCTTCAATGATATAGCGGTGATCTCCGGACGATGCCCATGCCAAAAGTTCCTGACGACGTGAGACCGGCATGACGCTTCCCAGCGGAAACTGATGACTTGGTGTGACATAGCAGATGGAAGCCTGCGAGTGCGTTAGTTTTTCAACATCCATGGATTTTTCATGAAGAGGAATGTCGAGAACCTGACAGCCTCCCGAGAGAAGGATCTGTTTGGCGCTTTGATATCCCGGATCTTCCATGGCGATGGTTACATTTCTCTCAAACAACACACAGAGCATCTGCAATAAATGGTCAAGACCGGCACCGACAACGATACAGTCCGGTGAGCACTGAACACCGCGGGAGCCGTGAAGATAATCAGCAATTGCCTGTCGCAGTCCTGCGGTTCCAAAATGGCTGCCACTCAAAAAATTTTCGGGATTATCCAACTGATTTTTTCCGATGGATTTCCAGACGGAGTACGGAAAATGTGAGGTGTCAATCGCATCGGGATTGAGATCATACCGGTCACAAAAAGGAGAGAGCGACCATTCATCGGATGTATGGCTGTTCTCTCCCGGTCCGTGAGAGGAGGGAGTGGTCTCAAAATGCTGGTTGTGAGTGATTCGACAGACATAATATCCGCTTCTTTGTCTGGATTCAATGTATCCCTCGGATAAGAGCTGCTCGTAGGCGGTATCCACGGTGCTGCGGCTCACCTGCAAAAAAGAAGCGAGTGAGCGTGCGGAAGGCAGCCTCTCCGGATAGGAGAGACTGCCCTGTAAAATTTCCTGTTTGATGTATTCATAAATCTGAAGATAGAGCGGTGTGCCCGAATTTGTGTTAAGTGAAATCGAAATCATTGTTATACCTCGAACAACATATCGCCATAAGCCGGTACCGGCCAATAGGATTTATCCACCATATCCTCTAAGGTGTCAATCGGTGCACGCAGATCTTCCATCGCTTTGAACACAACATCGCGGAAGTATTCTGCCTGTTCCTTACCTTCCTCCATGGCGCTTGCGGTAGCATCTGCTTGTTTTAGAGCGAGGACAGCCTCCTTTGCCTGTGCGACATAAGAAGAGCACTTGGTGAGTAGATCGGACTGCACGGATACATCGGCAGACGGGCAGGCGCTCTTAACACTGTTGATGGACTCAGCAAGGCTGGTAATATAGCGGATGACACAAGGAATATACTGCTTTGAAGCCATCTTGATCATCGTTCTCGCCTCGATGTTGATTGCTTTGGCATAAGCTTCGTAGTTGATCTCTGCGCGGGACTCAAGCTCTGCGCGGTTGTAGACGTGCTGTCTTTCAAACATTTCAATTGTCTTTTCATCGACCAGCGAAGCCGTGGCATCAACCATGGTTCTCACGTTTGGAAGTCCCCGCTTTTCTGCCTCTTCAATCCATTCATCGGAATAGCCGTTTCCGTTGAAGATAATCCGACGGTGTTCCTTGAGGGTGTCGTGAATGATCTCATCCACAGCCTGCTCCACATCGTCAGCCGCTTCCAGTTTGTCAGCCATTTTCATCAATTCATCCGCAACAATCGCATTGAGCACCGTGTTGGCGCCTGCGATTGACATAGAAGAAGCTACCATACGGAATTCAAATTTATTTCCGGTAAAAGCAAACGGAGAGGTACGGTTTCGGTCGGTGGCATCCTTTTTCACAGGAGGAATGGTCTGCACACCGATGTCCATGCGCTCGCCCTTGTTGGAGTGAGTGGCGGTACCGTTTGCGAGAATCTGCTTCACAATATCCTCTAACTGTTCGCCAAGGAAAATCGAGATGATCGCTGGCGGTGCCTCGTTGGCACCGAGACGGTGGTCATTTCCCGGATTTGATGCGGACAGTCGGAGCAGAGGAGCGTGATTGTCAACGGCGGCGATCACGGCAGCAAGGAAGATTAAGAACTGTTTATTGTCATAAGGAGCAGAGCCCGGACTCAACAGGTTCTTTCCGGTGTTGGTGACGAGAGACCAGTTGTCGTGCTTACCGGAACCATTGACTCCGGCAAATGGTTTTTCGTGCAACAGACACTCTAAGTTGTGTCGTCTGGCAACTTTTTTCATCGTCTCCATGACAAGCTGATTGTGGTCAGTGGCAACATTTGCTGTATTGTAGATCGGTGCCATCTCATGCTGTGCCGGTGCCACCTCATTGTGCTGTGTTTTCGATAGAATACCGAGTTTCCAGAGCTCTTCATTTAATTCCTTCATAAATGCTGCCTGGCGTTCGCGGATGGCACCAAAATAGTGATCATCCAATTCCTGACCCTTAGGAGGCATGGAGCCAAACAGGGTTCGCCCGGTAAAAATCAGGTCATCGCGCTTGAGATATAAATCTCGGTCGATCAAAAAGTATTCCTGCTCAGGTCCCACTGAGCAGCGGACATAACTGACATCCTCATCGCCCATTAATGAGAGAACGCGCACGGCCTGTTTGCTGATGGCCTCGATGGAGCGAAGAAGAGGTGTCTTTTTGTCCAGCGCCTCACCGGTGTAAGAACAAAAAGCAGTCGGAATACAAAGGACGGTTCCGATGGCATCTTCACGGAGAAAGGCAGGAGAGGTACAATCCCAGGCGGTATATCCTCTCGCCTCGAATGTGGCGCGCAGACCACCGGAAGGAAACGATGAGGCATCCGGTTCACCTTTGATCAGCTCTTTGCCGGAAAATTCGAGAACAGCATGTGCTTCGGACTTATCA
>ONNE01000013.1 GCA_900319095.1 uncultured Eubacteriales bacterium
AAAAAGGGGCGTCTGGATGAGAGGTTTGGCAGGGAAGATTGAAACATTTTTATGGCAATAAAAAAGGGAAGCAGAGTGGGGATGAGTTGTGTCAGCCACAGAGTCATTCCATACTGACTGCCGGGAATACAGATTTGTGGGGCGGACAATAAAAGAAATAAAAACACACAGGAGAAAACAAGAATCATATTTTTTACACTTTTTTTCTATATATGTATGATGATAGGAGAGGTTCTATGACACATATTTTTATTACGAACCCGGTTGCCGGCAGACACCATGAAATGAGTGATCTTCGCAGACGGCTGGAGGAGTTTGATGATCTGGATTATTACGTGTTCAGTACCAGACATTCCGGATATGAAAAGGAGATTGTCAGGCAGGTATTGGAGATTTTTGAGGGAGAGAAACTACGGTTTTACAGCTGTGGCGGCATGGGAACGCTCCGCAATATGCTGAACGGCTTTCCGAATTTTCGCAACGTGGAGATTGCGATGGTCCCATGGGGAAGGGCAAATGATATTTTGCAGGTATTTTCACAGGAAGATGCACAGAGGTTCTATGACATCGGAGAATTGATTCATGGCGATGTGGTTGCCTGTGACTATATCCGGACCAATCATGGAATCTGCCTGAACAATTTGTCTACCGGACTGGATACCTATGTGTTGGAGAGGGAGAGGCGAAGAAGGGATAACTGCATTGTCAATCAGTCAGTTCCCTATATGACTACTGTACTGCATTCTGTGTTTTTTTCGAATGCGCAGAATCTGACTGTGACCATTGATGGAGAGCGCACAGAGGATACGTTTTCAGAGCTGATATTTGGAAATGGAAAGACACTGGTCGGAAAACTGAATTTTTCTGAGCAGCCGGAGGCATCCGATGGTATGGGAGAATATCTTATGGTACCGGGGGCAAGTGCCCTTGCCACTTTGATGTGCATTCCGGATATGATTCGCAAAGATTATGATTCCATCCGGCAAAAGACCATGACCGGACAGTGGCGCAAAATCCGGATTACAAGCAAAGATGGAAGACCGGTACCCATGAATCAGGACGGTGTTATGATCGATTCTTATTCTGAGTGGGAAGCTCAGATTGTATCCAAAGGACTTCCGCTTGTAGTTCCTAAGGGGGTGACACTGTGAATCAGAGAAATCTTGTGAAAATTTCATATATTTTGTGCATCCTTATATTTAACTTTTTAGGATATTATTTTCACAGCATGGATTTTATGCTCTATGCCTTTGTCCTACAGACCAGCTTTGCCATCATGATGCTGGACAAAAAGATGTTCTTGTTCCAGCTCGTAGTCAGTCTCGCAGATATATTTATCTGCTCGATCATTGGCTTGCTGGGGTACCGGGTGGATTATCTGAGCGCCCACATCATCTTTGGATTCATCTGTTATCTGGCAGCCCAGTGCATTGGATGGTCGGTCATCAGTATGTTTACCCGCCAGAATAAGGTGATGCGTGAACAGGAACAGAGCATGGATGATATGCTCAGACTCTTTTTGGTCAAGTGTCACGGGTACCGGGAAGATGAAGTGGGAAAATTGGATTTTTGGGCCAATATGTCTCATGAGATACGCAATCCCGTAAACACAATCATGGGAATGAACGAGATGATTTTGCAGGAGAGCGATGAGCCGGCGATTCAGGAATATGCCAAGAGCATTTATGAGGCCGGTGGTGATCTGATCACGATTGTGGATGATATTTTGGACTTTTCGAAAATCGAAGCAAAAAAAATGGAGATCATGCCAAACTCGTACAATGTGTTCTCGCTGTTGCAGGATATTGTCAGTGTGACCAAAGATCTGGTAAAAGACAAGAGATTGTTTCTGAATCTTGACATTGATGAAAACATTCCGGCTCAATTATATGGCGACAACGAAAGAATCAAACAGATTCTTGTCAATCTTTTGAGTAATGCGGTCAAATATACGAATGAGGGAAGCATTACTCTGAAAATGAGAGCGAAGAAGCTGAGCGATTATAAGATTTCATTGTACTGTGAAGTAAAAGATAGCGGGATTGGAATTAAAGAAGAGACGATTCCACTTCTGTTTACGGCATATCGGGATATCGAACAGAAGAAAAAAAGTATTCGGGGAACCGGTCTTGGTATCGCCATAGTGTCGAGACTGCTGGAGGCGATGGACAGTGAACTCCGAATCGAGAGTGAATACGGTTCCGGTTCGAGATTCTTTTTTGAACTTGTGCAGGATGTTGTCGAAGAAGAGCCGATTGGAGATCTGCACGGCAAGTTTGATGAACAGGAGAAAGAGGATGGCAGGTATTCGCTTGGACTGTATGTGCCGGATGCCAAAATTCTTGTGGTGGATGACAATGAGATCAATCGCAAGGTGTTCTGCAATCTGCTAAAGAAAACCGGCATTCAGATCAGTCAGGCGGACAGCGGAAGAAAATGTCTTGAGATGGTAAAACAAGAGCGGTTTGACATTATCTTTTTAGATCATATGATGCCGGGAATGGATGGAGTGCAGACGTTACATGCCATTCGGGACGGTGAGAATTGTTGCCAGGATGTGCCGATTGTCGTCCTGACGGCAAATGCCATTGAGGGGGCGAGAGATCATTATCTGCAGGAAGGGTTTGATGATTATCTTGCCAAGCCGGTCTCTTCGAACCGCCTGGAGCAGATGGTTCAGGATCTGTTGCCGGAAGAATTGGCGGGAAGTTCGGATGGGGCAGTGAAACCGGAGAATGCTGTACCGGAACCACCGGACAAGAACATCGGTCTTATGATGCTGGGACTTCCGGAAATTGACGGAATCTTCTGGGGATATGCCCTGTCACATTTCCCGGATGAAGAGATGCTGCTTCGATCGGTAGAAGATTTTTATCATATGATACCATCGTCAGCGGATAAATTACAGGAGATTTTTGAGCACGTACACGAAGAGGGACGGCTGGAAGAATATATGATCGCTGTTCATGGGATGAAGAGTGCAGCAGCCTTGATCGGTGCCATGAGGCTGAATGGCTGTGCCGGTACGCTGGAGATGGCGGCCATACGCTCCATCTGGCCACTGATCGACGTATTGACGCCTATTTTCTTGGATGACTGGCGCGGACATCAGGAAAAACTGCGTCCGCTGATAAAATCCGAAAACGACAGACAAAAAAAGGAGAGAAAGAAGGATGATATGGCGCTGGGACAGATTTTATCACAGATTTCATCGGCTGCGGATGTGATGGATCTGGATACCATGGACCAGGGTTCGGAGGAACTGGATGAATATGTCTGGCCGAAAGAGTTTGAAGAGCAGATGAAAGAATTGCAAGTGTCGGTGACAAATCTTGATACAGACCGGATACAGGAACTGATACGTGAGATTAAGAAAGGAATGGATTTATGAAAAAGATAATGTTGTTGGGAAAGCGATGCGATGAGACGCATGATTTATTTTTGACATTGAGTGAACATTTTTCAGTGAAACTGTGTACAGTAGATTATGATATGTTTCAGGGAGTGAGAAAGTCCTTTAAGCCGGATTTGGTTATTTTCTGCTTTGTGGATTATATCAAACCGGACAGCCGGTTTATGGCGTTTATCGATGGAAAAAATCGAAGTGTGCCGGTTCTGACCGTAGGAATTGAACTGGTTGACCGCTATTATACGAAGACTCATTCCGGAGGGGATGCCGTACACCTGGAAAAAAAGGTGGGACCGTATATGCTGCTCAAACGGGTGTGTTCTCTGCTGGGCTTGTCGATGCGTTCCATGGAGGATTTGACTCCTGACAGTGGAGAGAGGGAACGCCCACTGATCCTGGTTGTGGATGATATTGCCATGCTTCTGCGTCAGATTCGCATGATGCTCAAGGACAAATATGACGTTGAGGTTGCGACCAATGGAGTTCAGGCGATGTCTTCCATCGGAAGAATGCGTCCGGATCTGATTTTGCTCGACTATGCCATGCCGGTTCACGACGGAAAGAAAATATTTGAAGTTTTAAAAATGAGCGAGGAGACAAAAGATATTCCGGTTGTCTTCCTGACCGGAGTGGCGGACAATGAGAGAGTAGAAGAAATCATCAACCTAAGACCCGCAGGGTATCTCTTAAAGCCACCGAACAAAGAGAGGCTGGAAGAGATGATTGCAAATGTCCTTGAGCGAAAAAAGAGTAAAATTGATAAGGAGCATTGGGAACCATGAGCATTAAATCAGAACAAATTATCAATCAAATTCTGGAAAGCTATCAGACCAATGATACGACCGTGCGCATTGATGCGGAAAACATTGTAAACAAAAAAGTGATCATTGAAATCATCGAAGAGCTCAGACGAGTGATCTATCCGGGTTTTTTTGATGCGAACAGAGTGAGGAGCGATTATCTTCAATATCTGGTGGGGGAGAGAATTGAATTTATCCAATATCACTTAAAAAAACAGATTGCCAGAGTGCTCGGCAACGAAGAGGTGTGTGCCGGATGTCCCAAATCGACCATTGGGGCAAGAGCAGAAGAAATCGTTCACACTTTTCTGGAGAAAATCCCACAGATCCGGGAGTATCTGGCCACGGATGTACAGGCGGCATATGATGGTGATCCGGCAGCTTATAGCACAGATGAGATCATCTTTTCCTATCCGGGCATCTATGCGATTACCGTTTACCGGCTTGCGCATGAGTTGGTTTTGCTCGGTGTCCCGTTGATACCGAGAATCATGACCGAATATGTCCATGGCCTGACCGGAATTGATATCAACCCGGGAGCTACCATCGGAAAATATTTCTGCATTGACCACGGGACCGGGATCGTGATCGGAGAGACGACAACGATCGGAGATCACGTGAAAATCTATCAGGGAGTGACTCTGGGAGCCCTGTCTACGAAGAGAGGCCAGCTCTTAAAGGGAGAGAAGAGACATCCGACGATTGGCAATTATGTGACAATCTATTCGGGGACTTCTGTGCTGGGCGGAGAGACCGTCATCGGTGACAATGTGACCATCGGAGGAAATGCATTTATTGTGAATTCGATTTCACCGGGAATGAAAGTCAATGTCAAAAATCCGGAGCTTCAATACAGCCGGGATACCAGGAGTGAATTTGTACAGGATGGATTCTGGGACTGGGTAATTTAAGACTTGTTTTTTGAAAAACACAGGAGTATAATGAATTGCGGTATGTTTCCGGTTGAAAATACCGGATGAGATAAATTTTCGTGTCACAGGACACAGGATAGGAGATGCAAAAATGAAAGTATTAGTCATTAACTGTGGAAGTTCTTCGCTGAAATATCAGTTAATTGATTCTGAGACGGAGAAAGCATTGGCGGTAGGTCTGTGTGAGAGAATCGGAATCGACGGAAGGCTTAATCACACACCGTCAGGCAGTGAGAAAGTAGTTATTGAAAAAGATATGCCGAATCATGAGGTGGCAATCCGCATGGTGTTGGATGCACTGGTGAGCAGTGAACATGGTGTGATCGGTGATCTGAAAGAGATTGATGCGGTCGGACACCGTCTGGTGCACGGGGGAGATAAATTTACCGAATCCGTCATTATTGATGAGGAAGTGATCGCAGGGGTTGAGGAGTGCAATCCACTGGCGCCTCTTCACAATCCGGCAAATCTGATTGGTGTGCGTGCCTGTCAGACGATTATGCCGGGAGTACCAAACATCGCTGTCTTTGACACCGCTTTTCATCAGACGATGGATCCGGTTGCTTTTATGTATGGATTGCCGTATGAGTATTATGAAAAATACAAAGTGCGCCGCTACGGTTTTCATGGAACCAGCCACAGCTTTGTGTCCAAAAGAGGAATTGAGATGCTGGGACTTGACCCGGACAATTCGAAAGTGATTGTATGTCACCTTGGCAATGGCTCCAGTATATCGGCTGTCAAGAATGGAAAAGTAGTTGATACCAGCATGGGTATGACACCGATGGAAGGTCTGGTCATGGGAACCCGTTGTGGGGATATGGATCCGACAATCGTTGAGTATCTGGCACATAATCTCAATGTGTCGCTGGAAGAAGTCATGACAATTTTAAATAAAAAATCCGGTGTTTTGGGAATCTCCGGTGTATCCAGTGACTTCCGTGATCTGGATGCCGCTTCCAATGAGGGAAATGAGAGAGCAAAACTTGCCGTGGAAGTTTTCAGTTACCGCACCGCCAAGTATATCGGATCCTATATTGCAGCGATGGATGGTGTGGATGCAATCTTCTTTACGGCCGGTCTTGGCGAGAACAATATTGTTGTCCGTGAGCAGGTTCTGGATCACTTTGGCTATATGGGAATCAAGCTTGACAAAGAGGCAAATCAGATTCGCGGGGAAGAAAAAATCATCTCCACACCAGACTCCAAGGTGACCGTTGCCGTCATCCCGACGAACGAAGAACTGGCGATTGCCAGAGAGACAGTGGCATTGTTGAAGTAGTTTCATTTTCAATGGTACATGAGAGTGCCGGGAAGTCATTGTGTCGAGAAACTGAAAAAACAGTTGACAATTGAAAAATTTCCCTATATAATGGAAAAAGTGTTGAGAATTGCAGAGGAGGTGTAATCGACGTGAGTATTTGTCCTAAAAATAAATCTTCCAAGTCCAGAAGAGATAAGCGCAGAGCAAATTGGAAAATGTCTGCTCCAACTTTGGTAAAATGCAGCAAATGTGGTGCACTTATGGTACCTCACAGAGTTTGTAAGAGCTGTGGAAGTTATAACAAAAAAGAGATTCTTGCTAAGGCTGAGTAGTATTCAGTCTGGCTTTATCAAAAAGAGAGGGATGGCTGATCCCTCTCTTTTTTTGCTCTGTTGGAAAGCGTGATTATTTGTTCGAACGTCTCCAGATGTTCATCTTTTCGGCCTCTTTGATCAGTTCATCCCGGAAATCCGGATGAGCGATGCTGATGAGAGCCTCGGCTCTCTGCCAAGCCGATTTTCCCTTTAAATTCACCATACCGTATTCAGTCACGACATAATGAGTGACCGGACGAGGGTCGGTGACAATCGAACCATTTGTCAGGGTTGGACGGATGCGGGAATGTTTTTGTCCCTGTTTATCCGTGAAAGAAGAAGACAGACAGATAAAACTCTTTCCGCCCTTGGATTTGTAAGCGCCCAGTACAAAGTCGAGCTGACCACCGGCTCCACTGATGTTTCTTGTCCCGGCGGACTCGGCATTGACCTGTCCATAGAGATCAATATCAACGGCATTATTGATGGAAATAAAGTTGTCGTGGGAACTGATCACATCGATGTCGTTGGCATAATCTACCGGAACACTCATGCATTGCGGATTATCGTCCAGATAATCATAGAGTTTTTTGGTTCCCGCACCGAATGCATAGGTCTGGCGGCCTTTGTTAATATTTTTTTTCGAGCCGTTAATCTTTCCTGCTTTTGCGATGTCAACAAAGGCGTCAACGTACATTTCCGTATGTACTCCGAGATCTTTTAAGTCGGATTCCGCAATGAGTGAGCCGACTGCGTTTGGCATTCCGCCGATGCCGAGCTGGAGACAGGCTCCATTTGGAATCTGTTCTACGATCATTTTGGCAACCGTCTTGTCAATGTCCGTGGCAGCAGCGGCACCCATCTCAGCGATCGGAGGATTGTCCCCTTCGAGGATCATATCAACTTGTGAGATATGAATGCCATTTTCATATCCGCCAAGACAACGAGGCATATTCTGATTGACCTCAACAATGATTACCTTGCTCCGCTCACAGGCAGCTGCCAGGTGAGAGGCACTCGGGCCAAAGTTAAAATATCCGTGTTTATCCATCGGTGCCACCTGCATAACAGCAACATCGACCGGCTCCGGCATATCCCGATAGTAGCGAGGCAGTTCAGAATAGCGGATCGGTGCGTAGAAGGAAAAGCCGAGAGAAGCAGCTTTTCGCTCGATTCCGCGCATGTGCCAGGAATTCCAGGACAGGTGATCGGCAGGATTGTCAACTTTGAAAATCTCAGGTTCCCACATCAGAATACCACCGCGAAACTTAAGATCATGAAGTTCCGGAACCCGCTTTGCCATTTCTCTGTCAAAAGCAACCGGAGTGGTAGTGGTCCAGCCGTAGTCAATCCAGTCCCCGGATTTGACAACCTGGGCCGCTTCTTTTGCCGTCGTCAGTTTTTCTTTGTATAATGCTTCAAAATCCATGATGCCCTCCTTATGAATTGTTATTTTTTTAACATAATTTTATCATTCGGATACTTTTCGGTCAAGTATTAACAGGCGAAAAACGATCTGCTTATAGCATTAGAATTAAACCAGAGAGAACTTGATAAATTGTCAGCCGATGCCGGAGCCACGATCAAGGTCGATCAGGGCGAAACGGTGGTAGCGGTCAGTGAAGATGCCAACATTGCCCCGGAAGATGTGGAGGCCGTGCAGGAGGCGGCAGACACCCTGCTCCTTACCACGACGGATAACGGTAACGGTACGACGACCTACAAGGCAGCCACAAAATATACACTGACATTTAATGCCAATGGCGGAACGGGAACGATGGCGGCACAGGTGATCGGCGGAACTGCTGCGTTAAATGCCAACGCCTTTACCAGAGAGGGCTTTACCTTTAACGGCTGGAATACCAAGGCAGACGGAACAGGGACGGCTTATGCGGACAAGACAAGCATTACTCCGGCAGCGGATATGACGCTGTAC
The DNA here is from genome assembly GCA_900319095.1 of uncultured Eubacteriales bacterium. GTDB lineage: Bacteria > Bacillota > Clostridia > Lachnospirales > Lachnospiraceae > Eubacterium_F. Next base: position 8,656 of record ONNE01000013.1, read on the forward strand.
GCACAGTGGAAAGCGGTTCCCAAGGATGATACGACCGATGCGGCAGTCGAAGCCGTCAAGGCAAAGATCAATGCCCTTCCGGCAAGCGATAAAGTAGCAACCTCGGACAAGGCAGCGATCGAGGCAGCAAGAAAAGCATATAATGCCCTTACGGCAGACCAGAAGTCAAAATCCGCAGACGGCTATTTCGTATATGCCCAGTACTGCGGCAAGAAGATGACCAAGCCGGTCAAGACCATTAAGAAGAACTCTGTTACCAAGACAACCATAACCAAGATCGGCGGCAAGAAGATTTCTACCAAAAAGCAGTTCAAGGTATATGTCGCACCGTACAAGATCGTAAACGGCAAGAAGGTAAAGCTCGGAAAGAGCATGACCGCCCATATGGTAGGAGCTAAGAATAAGAAATACAGCAATGTCAAGAAACTTACCATCAAGAAGAAAAAGTATACGGTGAAGGTAGGAAAGACCAAGAAAATCAAGGCAAAAGTGACCCTTGTTAAAAAGAACAGGAAGCACATACCTGAAGGACACGGAACGAAGTTCCGTTATAAATCCTCAAACAAGAAGATCGCGACCGTAACCAAGAAAGGTAAGATCAAAGGCAAAAAGAAAGGGAAATGCACCATTTATGTATACGCAATCAATGGTATTACGAAAAAAATAAAAGTTAAAGTAAAGTAGTGAGTTTTCTCCTTCTTTTATAACATAATAAAAAAGATTCGCCGGTGTTCGAAAGGATGCCGGCGAATTTGATATTATAGTCTCAGGTTAAAAGGGTTAGGTAAAATGAAGGCATTTTCTAATTCGGAAGGTGATATGGTTGAAATGAGAAGCAGCAGCGGTTATGTGCAGTTTTAGCTTCAATGCACGAGTTGGAAATGGTAATGACATTTTTACAAACCGATCTGCAGTTTTCGTTGAAAACCCAAGGGGGTTGTGGTAGTATAATAAGTGAGAAAGAAGGTTGAGTGATGGTTGATGCAGATAAAATACAATTTAGAGAAGATACAATTCGCATCCTCGAAGGTTTCAGGCTTCTGGATGATGATTTTATGACCGTAGTGTTCGAGGAAAATATCGAGGCAACACAATTACTTCTAAACATTATCCTTGAGCGTGACGATATGGAAGTTATAAGTGTGGAAATACAAAAAGAAGAGCATAATCCTATAGTTGGCGGGAGATCTATTACATTAGATATCTTTGCAAAGGATTCGGACGGGAAAGTGTATGATATTGAAATTCAAAGGCAGGATGAGGGAGCAGATGTCCATAGAGCAAGGTTTCACAGCAGCATCATAGATTCGAGGATGCTGAAAGAAAAGCAGAAGTTCAAAGAGATTAGAGACTCATATGTAATATTTGTGACAGAAAACGATGTGATGAAGATGAGTCTTCCTATCTATCATGTGGAACGGGTTGTTCAGGAATCCAGTGCATTGTTTGGAGATGGTTCACATATCATCTATGTGAATGGGGCATACAAAAATGATGCAAGTCCTATAGGGAAGTTGATGCATGATTTCAGATGCACAAGTGCTTCTGATATGTTTTATCCGGAGTTGGCGAAATCTGTCAGATATTTCAAAGAGACGAAAGGAGGTCGAGCTAAGATGTGCAAGGCTATAGAAGATATGAGAGATAAGGATAGACAAGAGACAAGAATTGAGACGATATTTAATAATATTAAAGGCTTGATGGAATCGATGAAATGGACTGCAGATCAAGCGATGAATGCTATGCAAATTTCAGATTCTGATAGAGCTATTCTTGTGAAAAGATTTTGACGGTTATTATACCACAGGAAGATTGACAGGGATAAATTCTTAAGGCGGGTATCAGCATAGAAAAAGCATCCGGGGCATGAGAGGAAAAGTTCTGCCCCGGATTTCGTATTTATGGAACGATCCATGACTTTCGGGGAGGACGGTTTCGATATGGCTGCTTTCATGTTTTTTGCTTTTCAGAGAAATACGATTGTGATAAAATAATAAGGCAAATAGATCAATCGAGATATGTGAGAATGAACGATGAAATTAATTGAACTACTTAGCCAAGGAGGAACGCTATATATGAAGAAACAATCAATTGAAGTAAATGGCATAAAGTAAGTATTGTGGGTGATGTGGCAAATGAGGAAGCGTATATTTCCTTGACTGATATTGCTAAATATAAGAACCCGGATGATCCGAGAATAGTAATATCAAATTGGATGAGTTCTTATTCAACGATAGATTATTTGGCAATGTGGGAACAATTATATAATCCGGAAGATAACTTCCTTATTTCCATAAAACCTTAATTTCTCAGAAATTCTGCCGCTTTAGCACCTTCAATCTCACCCGTTTTCCCTTGTTTTTTCCCTTATCAGAAAATTACAAGGGAAAGAATGAATTACTTAGCCTGTCAACTCATCAAGAAGCCTTGCTGATGCTTTCTTTGATTCTCTTGTAGCATGGGCGTAGATGTTCATTGTAGTCAATGTGCCAAAAGGACACACAATCTTCTGTTGCTAAAAACAGCGTATTTACACCGTTTTATCATTCTTCTTAATATCAAGCCTCATCTTGTTCGGCAACGGCTTATCAAGCAGCTTGTAGTAAATGTGAATATCCCTCGGCCTGTCTGCCGCATATTCGTCTATCGTGATGTACTCGATCAGTTCAAGAGCC
>ONNE01000067.1 GCA_900319095.1 uncultured Eubacteriales bacterium
TGATTGGGATCATAAGAAAATGCTACTTCCGATATATCCACTGTGCCATCCACAGACTCCATCTTAAATGCATCCTTGCCATCCGGTGTCTCAACCGGCTCTTCGAGAAGTTCAAACAGACGGCCGGCACAGGCAATTGCATTTTGCAATTCTGTGACCACACCGGAGATCTCATTGAACGGTTTTGTGTATTGATTGGCATAACTCAAAAAACAGGAAAGCCTCCCCACCGTGATGCCTCCATGTACGGCATAAACCGCCCCAAATACCCCCACGCAGGCATAGACAAGACTATTCACAAAACGCGTGCTCGGATTGGTGAGCGAAGAAAAGAAGATACCCTTGAGAGAATATTCTCTCAATCTCTCATTGATCGCTTCAAACTCCTCCATAACCTCCTCTTCTCTGCCAAATGCCTGAACGACTCTCTGGTTGCCTATCATTTCCTGAATAAATGCGGTCTGTCGTCCTCTCTCCTGAGACTGCAGCCGGAACATCTGATAGGTATGACTTGCGATGAACCGGGCCACAAAAAACGAAAGAGGCGTGACAACCACAACGACCATTGTGATCGGAACGCTCACCCGCAACATAAACCCCAGCGTCCCCAGAATGGTGATGCTGCCGGTAAAGAGCTGCGTAAATCCCATCAGCAGACCATCGGCAAACTGATCTGCATCAGCAATCACACGACTCTCAATTTCCCCAAAGGAATGACTGTCAATATAGCGAATCGGAAACTGTTCCAATCTCTCAAACACATCCTGCCGGATATCCCTCAAAACACAATAGGTTATCTTATTATTACAGACATTCATGAACCATTGCAGCACAGATGTCAGCACCACTGTGATGGCGATTTTTACACAGATATCAAAGACATATGAGAAGTCAACTCTCCCCGCTGCCACAATTCCATCTACCGCATCCCCTGTCAGCACCGGTACATACAAGGTGAGCGAAACCGTGATCAACGCCATGGCCAATGACAGGACCAGATAAATACGATATCTTTTTATATAGGCCAATACCTTTCGCAGTGTTTTTCTCTGTGACATATCAGCCCGCCCCCTTTCCATACTGGCTCTCATAAATCTCCTGATAGACCTGACAGGACCGGAGCAATTCTTCATGAGTTCCCATACCGACTACTCTGCCATCATCCAGAACGAGAATTTTATCTGCATTTTTGACCGAGGCGACCCGCTGTGATACAATCCACAGCGTCATCCCGGAATGCTCTTGCAAAATTGCCTTTCTCAGAGCGGCATCCGTCGCATAATCAAGCGCGGATGCACTGTCATCTAAGATTAAGATTTCCGGCTTTTTGATCAGCGCTCTCGCGATGGCCAGTCTCTGCCTCTGTCCACCGGAAAAATTTCTCCCCTCCTGTTCAACCTTCTCATCCAGTCCCCCTTGTTTCTTTTTTACAATTTCTTCCGCCTGAGCAATACGAAGTGCCTGCCACATCTCATCTTGCGTGGCATCCTTTTTGCCCCAGAGAAGATTGCTGCGGATCGTCCCCTCAAACAATACGGATTTTTGCAATACGATTCCAACCTTTTTTCTCAGTTCACTCAACTCATAGTCTCTTACATCCACACCGTCCACCAGCAGTTGGCCATCGGAAATATCATAAAACCGGGGAATCAAATGAACAAGGGATGTCTTTCCCGATCCGGTTCCTCCGATAATCCCGATCGTCTCCCCCGGTTTTACCCGAAAATCAATATCGGACAGGGCATCCTCAAAGGAATTGGGATACCTCAATGATACGTGCGAAAAGACAATCTGGTCCCTCCCCTCAGCCACAACCTTTGGTGTCTTCGGAACCGGTGTCTGACACAGTCCCGGCTCTTTCTCAAAAATCTCCTGAATACGGTTCGCACATGCGACTGCTTTATTCATGGTCACGATAAGGGTTGCCAGTTTTACAAGTTCAATCAAAATCTGTGACATATAATTGATCAGAGCCACAACCTGTCCCTGCGTCAGAATCCCCACATTTACCCGCACGGCACCGATCCAGATCAGAGCAATCAAAGAAACATTCACGATGATATATGTGACCGGATTCATAAGGGAAGAAATCCGTCCGACTAAAAGCTGACTCCGGTAGAGCTGATCGTTCTCATTGACAAAGCTTTTTTTCTCATCTTCCTGCTTGTTAAATGCACGAATCACCCTCACTCCGGTCAGATTTTCCCTGGTCCGGTTCAAAATCCGATCCAGGGCATTTTGTACTCTTGTATAGAGCGGTATGCTGACAAACATCAGTCCAAACACAACGAGAGCCAAAATCGGAATCGCAATCACAAACACCAGTGCCGCCCGCACATCAATCGTAAATGCCATGACCATCGCTCCCACAATCAAAAAGGGCGACCGTAAAAAAAGGCGCAGAAAAAGATTGACACCTCCCTGAACCTGATTCACATCACTCGTCATTCGAGTGATCAGGGTCGCTGTGCCAATCTGGTCAATATCTCCAAAAGATAATTTTTGTATATGATCAAATAACTCCAGTTTTAATTCGGCAGAGAAACCAACCGCTGCCTTTGCCGCAAAAAACTGCGCTGTCAAGGAAGCCGTCAGGCCAATTGCCGCCAACAAAAACAGAACAACTCCCATCCATACGATACTTTGTATGTCCCGCCTCACAATTCCAACGTCAATCATCCGTGCCATTACCAGAGGAACAAACAATTCAAACGAGGCCTCTAACAGCTTAAAGAGAGGAGCTAAAATGCTCTCCTTCTTATATCCGTTCAAAAATCTTAAAATCTGTCTCATCGGATTACTCTCCAAAATGATATTTTTCTCTCAGATACTCATACAGTCTCTCACAGGATCTTCCATCCGTGCAGGCATGATATCTCTCTTTTATCGCGGATAAATCCTGTTCCATCTGCGTCTGATCTGCCACTCTTTCTACAAATCGCAAAAGATCCGAAAAACTCTCTATGTGCTCTCCTATCACGCCATCCGTATAGTTCGCAAAGGCACACCCATATTTAGAAAAATATTCCTGCCTGTCTCCTATCGTAAGTCCTATCGGCCGGTCTGTCAACAAAAAATCATAGTAGACAGACGAATAATCCGTGATCAGAGCTCTGGCACGGGCAAGAAATTCATATAATTCCAGATGGTTTTCTTCCAAAAAACGATCATCCGCTACAATAATATGGTCAAGTGTCTCTTTCTTAAAAACGGAAAGCTCTTGTGCCGGATGCGGACGAAAGTATAGCATATATCCGATTTGCCCCAGTCGTTCGTCCAGTTGCTTCAATTCTTCCCCGGAAGAGACCTCCGGCATCCCATAGGCAAACGGATGAGGCATTCCGTCATCCAGATGATTGCGATGCTGCCGGTAAGTAGGAAGCCAGAGAATATACGGTTTTCCATCTGCCCTGATATCTTTTTCACGCACAATCACATCATCTCTTGGATAACCAATCGGAAGAAGCTCTTCTTCCCTCAGTCCCACACGATCCACAAAGACATTTTTCCACCAGTCTGCGGTTGTCAAAAATCCATCCACTTCTCCCAGTTCGACCGGATTGTGATAATCCGGCGTGATTTTGATCAGCATACCATGTCCCAGATGAATCCGGATCTGTCCCCTGCGTCTCTTCTTTATATAGGAATTTCCATCCAAAATAAATTTGCTGCGGTAAAGTGCCAGAAAACGCTGCCACATTGCGCGAAAACCTTTGGCATTTAAGTCAAAGGTTTTCACATTTTCCGGCAGCTGCAAAGGACACTTGTTCCTCTCATGCAGCGCCCAATAAATTGTGTGTTTTTTGTTAAAATCCACATCCAGAAGATATTGATAAAAGGCAAATGCATTATCCGTAAAATCCGGATAGCTCTCCAAAATAACATCCTCTTTTAAGGGAAGTATAAAGGAAAGACGAATTATTGTTTTTTTTACAGCATCTCTCACTATTCTGGTATTCATTGCAGATAACCTCATCATGATCGGATTTCCTGTCTCCGAATAATATCCCGAATGGTTCCATACAGCTCCGGCTTTAAGTCCTCAAGTGTCACCGGTTCCTGATAGAGAATCACATCGTGACAGGCAGAGCTGATCAACTCAACAATCAAAAACAGCATTATCTCAGGATTGCAAAATTTTCTCCCGGATTCTTTGAGCAGATTTACATAGGCATCATAAAAGCTGTAATCACTATCACTTTCTATTTCCATCACCATGGCGCTCTGAAATACGCCCCAACTGAGATTTTTGGCAAGAAAGCGAAGCAAAATCTTGTCGTCATTGAGCTGATTGATGATCGAATCTGCCATAAATATGATCTTATCTTCCAACACATCAAACGACTGTCCATCCAGATCATCCACTGCTTTACGAAACAACTGTGTTGCCTTGGCAACAATCAGTTTATCCCGCAGATCAAATTTATCTTTGAAGTAAAGATAAAAAGTTCCTTTTGCCATATTGGCTTTTTTTGCTATATCTGAAATCGAAGTCTCATTGATTCCCTGAGAAGTAAACAACGTAAAAGCCGCAACCAGTAAAGACTCCCGTTTCATTTTTTTCTTCTCATCCAGTTTTCCCATTAGTCTTCTTTTTCTACCGCCTTTGTCTCAATAATAAACTTCACTTCTCCATCCATATCGGTTCCCAGACCACTAAATGATTTATAGTCTTTTCCGGCATCCAATACAGCATCCAGTCGATCCAATGTCTTTTTCACATCCTGATCGTACGTCTTCTTGATCTTTTTGATTCCTTTGTTGTTGAACTTTTTCATTCCGGTATCCAGCTTGGAGGCACCGTTTTCCAACTTGCCGCTGGCACTGTCCAGCTGACCGATTCCCTTGATGAGTTTTACCGTAGCCGTCTCAAGGCTCTGCGCTCCCTGATTCAGTGTCTTCATTCCCTGATTGAGCTGCTTCGCACTCTTTTTCATCGTTTTACTTGCTTTTGTGAGCTTGTTGGCACCATTTGTCAGCGTCTTGTTGTTTTTGGTCAGTGTCTCTGAACCCTCTTTCAGCTGCTTTGCGCTGGAAACTAGAGTCGGAACACTGGATTTGAGCGTCGCGCTTGCCTTGGTCAATTCCGAGGATTTGCCGGACAGGGTACTCAGACCATCCATGACCGTGGCAACACCGGATGCCACGGCATCGGCACCTGTCTTTAACTGGCTGGTTTCATCGGTTCCCTGCTTTAACTGAGAAACTGCTGCCTTTTGTTTTGTCGTCACCTGATCCAGAGAAGTAGAAGCTGTCTCGATTCCATTCTTAATTCCGGTGAGATAGGTGACAGTATCCGTATCACCTTTTGCCGTATAGAGCTGTATCAACTGATCGATCTGCGCTACCATTCCATCCAGTCCATCTATCACCTGTGTGTTGTAGCTATATGACTTTTCTAATTCCCCAAGGCCTGCATTCACTGTCGTAATTCCGCTCGAAAGCGCCTTTGTTCCGTCTTTGAGCTTGGTTACATTCTCTTTGGTTCCCATCTTATCGACCGCTCCGGTATATGCGAGCAATCCCTCATCAAACTGATTGATCTGCGATGGCATATCTTTGACTGCCTCATACAGCTTCGTGTTGCCACCGGCAATCTTTTGTGCCCCATCCACATATGCCTTCGCTCCCTTCGCAAGTGAGGTCACACCATCGGCATAACTGTTGACTCCTGACACCATTTTTTTCCCGTTCTTTGCCAGGGTATCCGTCCCCTCTGCAACTTTCTTTACTCCCTGATTGTTGTACTTCTTCACAGAGCTCTGTAGTTCTCCCATTTTATCATGGAATAAATCCAGATTATCCGCCAGCGCATCGGTTCCATCGGTGAGTTTGGTCGCAGCATCGGTCAGATCATCTAATTTATCTTCCAATTCATCCAGATCTTTGCTGTCACCTAAATCTACGTCATTGAGAAGGCTTGAGCTGGCAAATGTAAACGTGTTCGACATCTCGAAATCCGTCACTTTTGCTTTCACCGTAAAATCCTCCGGGATATCTTTGGCAAAATCATCCTCCAACTGAAGACTCTCGGTAAGTCCCGGAACCCCCATGCCGACAACGATATTATTGGAACCGTCATTTATGACACGACCATTATCAATCTCGATATCCGAGAAGTGATCGGATGAGAGAATCATTCCGGTCACCATAACAAATGGTGTGTAGATCTCCTCCTGTTTGCCGTTGATGTTTGCTTTTTGCTTTGCTTGATTGGTGTATTTTACATGAATCTCCAAATCACCGTTCTTTCCAAGCATCTCTTCTGCGGTCATTTTTTTGCCGTCCAGAGTATAGGTAAGTGTCAGACCGACCGGCAGCTCTTTATTTGACTTTCCCTGATAATAGATATCTTTGTCTGAGGTATCCCACTGCACACTGCCCCCATCCTGCGTAAAGGTCTCATCTCCCTTTACATTTTTGATATCCGTCAGATCGGTCGTATCTGTGAGCTTTCCGGAAAATGCTCCCGAGTCCTTGAGCCAGTCCGATACGGTAATCTGGTCCGTACTTCCATCGGCACCGGCCGTAACATAGACCGACTCCTGTTTGCTGACTTTCTTTGCCTCAACACTCTGTCCATTGCACAGCGCCAATTCTGCTACCAGCACACCACACATAGCCGTTCCCACTACTTTTTTTACATTTCTTTTCATAATCATAAGCCTCCATTCATCAATAATCAATCTTTCTCATATCCCAAGTTGTCTTGCAAATAATCTTATCAAACACAGTGAGCATTGCCGGCAACATCAGAATAACAACAATCGTACTGATCACTGCTCCTCTTGATAACAGTACACAAATTGCCTGTATCATATCAATGCTAGAGGATATTGTAACACCGAATGTCGACGCAAACAAGCACAAACCACTAATAATGATAGATTTTATCGATGTCTTGTGAGCAATCGAAATCGCTTCTTTTTTGCTCTTGTGCCGAACCGTTCTCTCCTTTACATACCGGTTCGTCATCAAAATCGCATAATCGACGGTCGCTCCCAACTGTATCGTACCAATCACAATACTCGCCACAAACGGGAGAGATTGGTTTGTATAATATGGCACCGACATATTCAGGAAAATCGCAAACTCAATAATCGCGACCAGAATAATCGGAATACTGATGGACTTAAAGGTAATTAATATAATCAGGAAAATGGCAGCGATGGAAACATAGTTGACATTCGCCAGATCAATATCCGTTGTGTCCTGCAGATCCTTCATCAGAGGAGCCTCTCCGATTACCATCGAATCCGGGCTGTATCTCTTGACAATTTCATTTAGGGAGGCCAACTGTGCATTGACTTCATCGGTTGCCGATTTATAATCCGAACAGATAAACTCCAGTTCATACTCATCGCTCTTTAACATATCCCGGTATTCTTTCGGAATCATATCATCCGGGAACTTGGCACCGACAAACGAGTTGATGCCGAGAATCCACTTAACACCGTCCACCTGTTCCATCTCTTCCTGCATCTGGTTTTTGTCCTTAACACTCATGCCGTTTTTCAACATAAGGACATGGACATTATTCATCTCAAATTTTTCCTGCAATTTTTTATTGGCAATCGCAGAGTCCAGATCCTGTGGCAGTCCGGAATCGATGTTATAATAAATATCATAATTTTTATTTCCATAATAGGCCGGAACGATCAGCACCGCAAAAAGAATCAGGGCGACCGGCCAAATCTTCACAATTTTCTTGGACAGACCATCCATGCTTGGAATCAAATTCTTATGCGTTGTCTTATCAATCAGATTGTCACAGCAAAGAATCATCGCCGGCAAAAAGGTCAGGCAGACAATCACGCCAAAGACAACGCCCTTCATCATAACAATTCCAAGATCCATGCCCAATTTAAATGTCATAAAACACAGGGCGGCAAATCCCGCGATTGTCGTAACCGAGCTGCTGGTCACGGACTTGAAGGTATTGCTGATTGCATGCGCCATCGCGCGCTGCTTATCTCCCTCAAATCGAACCTTATCCGCCTCATAGCTCTCCAAAAGAAAGATCGAATAATCCATCGTCACACCGAGCTGCAGGATGGCAGTCAGTGCCTGAGTGATATAGGAGATCTCTCCAAAGATAATGTTCGTTCCCATATTAAAGACAATTGCCATCCCAATTCCACCAAGGAAAATAAACGGAGTGACAAAGGAATCCATCGTGAGAAGCAGAATCAAAAGCGCCAGTCCGGCTGCCACGGCCACATAAATTGGCATCTCTTTGAGTGCCAGATTCTTTATATCCGTGACAACTCCCGACATACCACTGATAAATGCCTTCTGCCCCACGACCTTTCTCATCTCAGTCACCGCATCCATCGTATCATCCGAGGATGTCGTATCATCAAACAGCGCAATCATCAAAGTCGCATCTCCGTTGAACAGAGCCTTCTGAAATCGATCCGGCAGCATCTCTACCGGCAAACTGATGTCTACAATGTCATCATACCAGATCACTTTTTCTACGTGATCAACGGCCTCCAGATCTTCTTCCAGCTTCGCAACATCCTTGTTCTCCATATTTTCCACAATTACCATGGAGAATGCACCCATACCAAACTCATCTACCATGATATCCTGACCGCTTACCGTCTCGAGCGACTTCGGAAGATAGCTGAGTATATCGTAATTAATCCTTGTCTTGATGTATCCAATCGCAGATGGAATCAATAAAAGAACCATCAATACGATAATCAAAATTCTGTGTCTGGCAATCCATTTACCAAAATTAATCGCCATGATCTAAACCTCCTCACATCTTCATATTGAGATTTTTTATCAAAAAATGACCGATGTTCATTTTTGATGCATAATGGAGTATAGCACAAAAATGACCACCGGTCAATAGTTAAATGATGTTTTTTCTTATTTTCTTTTTTCATGTATTCATTCCTCACATAGTACATCCTTTTCCCATATATATAAATATAACACAGGAAAACGAGGAATCGGCATTATGAATCAGGTCAGGGACATCATCCGGGTAAATCAAGTCCACCAACAGGGATACACGGGGAAAGGAATTCATATTGCCATTGTGGATTCCGGTCTCTCTCCTCACCCGGACTATCGCAACCGAATTCTCGGATGGTATGATGCCCTTCACAGCAGCCCGATTCCCTATGACGACAGTGGTCACGGCTCCCATGTAGCCGGAATTTCTGCCGGAGACGGATCTCTGTCCGATGGACGTTACCGGGGAATCGCACCCGAAGCATCGCTAATCGGAGTCAAAGTTTTGGATCACGAGGGAAATGGCACGATCCGGGAAATCATCAAAGGTCTGAACTGGATTTTGCGCAATCAGTACTATCTGGATATCCGCATTGTCAATATTTCAATCGGAACGAATGATCCCCAAAAATTTGATGAGACAAGTGCCTTTGTCCAAAAAGTCAACCAGCTATGGAATTCCGGTATCGTCGTTGTTGCCGCAGCCGGAAACAAGGGTCCCGGCCGATACAGTATCAGCGCACCGGGAAACTCCCGCAAAATTATAACGGTTGGCTCAAGCGATCTTCCACAGCCCCGTCAAATCACTCACTCCGGGGTGGGGCCCACACTCGCCTGCATTCGAAAACCGGATATCGTGGCACCCGGCTCCCATATTATCAGCTGTGCCAGAATGATGAGCGATCACAGTTATCCTTATTATACAAAAAAAAGCGGTACTTCCATGTCGACACCAATCGTGAGCGGTGCCATTGCCCTTTTACTCCAAAAGTACCCTTCTCTCACGCCAAAAGAAATAAAGATCCGGCTGAAAAACTCCAGCACGAATCTTTATCTTCCCCATGAAAAACAGGGATGGGGTCTTATCAATGTCTCTTCTTTTTTATCCTAAATGCCAGATATCATCGTTGTACTGACGAATCGTGCGGTCCGACGAAAAGAAGCCGGCTTTTGCAATATTGACTAACATCTTTTGCGCCCATGCCCTACTATTCTCATAGTCTGCATACGCACGCTCTTTTGTCTCCACATACTCGTCAAAATCCGGGAATGTCATAAACCAATCTTTGCAGATCAGCTCATTGTACAAATTCAAAAGATGCTTTCTGCTTCCGATTTTTAGCATTTTTTTGCTAATGATAAAATTGACTGCCTTCTTCAATGCCGGATTGTATTCATAATAATCTCTCGAACAATAGTCTCCTCTCTCATATCGCTTGATGACAGTATCACTGTCTTCACCAAAAACATAAATGTTTTCATCTCCTACGAGCTCATGGATTTCAACATTCGCTCCATCTTCTGTCCCCAGTGTGACCGCACCGTTCAACATAAACTTCATATTGCCGGTTCCACTCGCCTCTTTAGAAGCCAGAGAA
>ONNE01000009.1 GCA_900319095.1 uncultured Eubacteriales bacterium
CTTTCGAATGAGAACGTTTAAAAATCCCATCGTATCATCCGACATTTTCCCCTTGAAAATATCATCCAACACAGAAAGTTTTTTCTCCTGCTCCATCTCCGGATGGCAGATGACGGCCAGAAAATCCGGATTGTCCTGAACAACCTCCCGAATCGTCCGGATCTCTTCCCATATGGTATCAAGTTTATTTTCCTCAATGGCAATCGAGAACAGGGCATCTCCATATACTTTAGACACTAATTTTGCCATGTATCATCACCCATATCTTTCAAAGTCTCAGCTACCAGTTCTGCCTGTGTCTTCTCATCTAATGACTTTGACACGAACTTACCGGCCATGAGCGTTGCTACCTGAACCATTTCCTGTTTCATTTCATCGCGGACTTTATCTTTCTCCAAAGCCACTTCCTTCTCGGCACGAGTCACAATACGATGTGCCTCCTCACCCGCCTCAGCAACAATCTCGCTCTCTCTTTGTTTCGCTTTCTTGCGGGCCTCTGCAAGAAGTTCTGCTGACTCCTCATCAATCTTTGCCAATTTTGAGTCATACGACTCCTTCATAGCAAGAGCATCTTCTTTTGCGCTTGCCGCCTCTTTCAATTGTCCCTCAATGAATTCTTTTCTCTTGTTGATCAGGTTCCTTGCCGGATTGAACAAGAGATAGGATAAGCCAATAAAAAGAACCAACATAGCAACCAGCGTAATACCGGTGTCAAATAATGTCTGGGGATCAAGTCCTATTAATCGTGGATCCACTCCAAATCCCTCCTTTCATATCTAATATATTGTTCGGGATTTCTTATTTTACAAGTGGATTTGCGAACAAGAGAATCATAGCGACAGCCAGACCATACAAACCGGTTGTCTCGGCTACGGCCTGTCCCAAAAGCATGGTAGACATGATCTCACCACGTGCGCCCGGGTTACGTCCTACTGCATTTGCACCGTATCCGGCTGCAATACCCTGACCTACACCAGGTCCGATACCGGCGATAACCGCCAAACCTGCACCAATTGCAGAAGCTGCTTTAATAATTGCTGTTGTCATATCCATAATTTTTTACCTCGACTTTCTATTTTTTTTAATCTGTCTCTGCTGCACTGGCAACAAATGCCATCGTCAACATGGCGAATACATATGCCTGTAGTGCACCGGCAAACACGTCCATATACGCGTGCAGAGCCGCCGGCCAAATAAATGCAATTTTGCCAAGCAATCCGTAAATCAGAGCCATCATCATCGTACCCGACATAATATTGGCAAACAGACGAAGTGACAAAGAAATCGGTGTTGCGAATTCGCTGATTACATTAACCGGGAAGAACAGGAAGAACGGCTCGAACATTCCTTTGAGTCTGCCCCATTTCTGATACTTGATTCCCTGATACTGAATCATCACAAATGTAATTAATGCAATCGGCAGTGTTACACCAAAGTCTGCGGTTGGCGGTCTCAGTCCGAACAGACCGGACAAATTGCATGTGAGAAGCACCACAAACAAAACCCCGATGTAATTCTGGAATTTTGGTGCCAGTTTGGATCCCATGCTGTCATATACCAGCTTATCCACTGTCTCAACGCCAAGTTCTACTACATTGAGCAGACCAGTGGGAGCTTTCGTCGGATCCGCATGTTTGATCTTGCGGTTGACAACAATCGCAAAGGCAAACAGAATCACCATAATGAATGCCAGACACACATGACTGGTTGTGATATACACAGTTGTTCCGCCCAATTGGATCGGCAGATACCCGTGTATATAAAAATCTACATCCACTCGTTCACTCTCCTTTCTTTTTTTTATGTTTTCTCTCCTCATAAAATGGGACGGCAAGCGCTGCCAGTTTTCTTCCGAACAGCCCTGCCAACACCGTGTACGGCAGTACCAGATGCGAGATATAGAAACTCCCCGCCAGCACTCCCAGTTCAATAAAACTGCGAAGAGCCGACATAAATCGGGAATGATTCACTGCTTTTTTCTCCGGCAGATCCAACTCAATCTCAATGTTTTTGTATAGATGTATCATCATGAGCGAGGAGGTCAGACTTCCGACCACCTCTCCCAGAGCATATGCCAGAGGATTTGATACCAAAAATATACCGGCCAGTATGACGATCCCCGCAAGAATCCAAATGCCGGCAATCACCTCAATCAGACTTTTCTTTGCTATCTCCATCGGTCGTTCCTTTCTCCGATGAATTCGGCTTGTAGTGTCCGGTCAAAACCAGCATGCTTCGTATGGCCGCCAAAATGCCAATCACCATCATGACCGGTACCCAGATCGTCGTCCGGAATAGCCGGTCGATGTAATATCCAATCGCAAGACTCATGCCCATACATGTCAGAACCGACAGTCCCAATTGCAGGATCATCGCAATGGCTTTCATGGTCTCCCTGCGATTTTTTGTCTGATCTCTCTTTCTCATAGCTCTTTTGCCTTCTTTACACATGCCATCTGGCCTTCCATGACGGCACTCCGAAGTCCTTTCTGTTCCAATACGCGAACTGCCTCAATCGTCGTCCCACCGGGTGAACAGACCATATCCTTTAGTTCGCCCGGATGTTTGCCGGTCTCAAGCACCATTTTGGCACTCCCCAAAACCGACTGGGCCGCCAGGCGATATGCCTGATCCCGCGGCATGCCATCTGCCACTGCCGCATCCGCCATCGCCTCGATAAATAAAAAGACATAGGCCGGAGAACTGCCACTGACACCAATGACCGTATCCATCATCTTCTCATCCACGACCGCGACCACGCCAAAACTCTCAAACAACGCAAGTGCCAGCTTCTTTTCATCCTCCGATACATTAGCATTAAAACACATACCGGTGGCGCCCTCCAGGACAAGAGCCGGTGTGTTCGGCATCGTCCTCACCAGATGAATCTTTTTCCCAAAGGCAGACTCAATCTTTTCAATCGTCTGCCCGGCAGCAATCGACAAAATGAGCGCATCTTCTTTGATACAGTCTCTGATCTCCGGAATCACTTCCTCAAACTGATACGGTTTGATGGCAAGCACAAGAACATCCGACTGTTCTGCCAC
>ONNE01000162.1 GCA_900319095.1 uncultured Eubacteriales bacterium
CAGAACAAAGAACTGCGTCAAAAATACTATACCTATATGGATGATTGCTCCAAGATCGTGGAACTCGGTGGTACGACGACAAAGGGGACAACACTGTCCGGGACAAAAGGCGGAGAGACATTTGAACCGGGGCGCTTTAGTGAAATCATCAATACCCTGTATCCAAAAGTTGTGGCGGCCGCCTCTGAAAAACTGGCAAGTCATGTGTATTATATTGACCACAATGTAGCCGGCAACCCTCTTGAATTAGAGCAGCCAAAAGCACTTAAACTTGGCATACCGAATCTCAAAAAGGTTGTTGTGCGAAGAGCCGTCGGTGTATGGCTTCAATCTCATAGCGATGAATACAATGGCTATAAAGTGACCGGGTACGGCTGTGATTACTTTACGATCGGATCTGGAGACGGACTGGATGTAATCGATAACCCGTCCACCGGTGGAAAACTGGCCGTCGTCGATGACGAGACCGGGATCTTTGTCACAGCAGAATATAATCAGGGGAGCAAGGGACCGGAGTTGTCCTCGAAAAAGCTGACATCATCGGATTCTTCCTATGGTACACTTGTCAATCAGGCTAAATCCGTATTGAACACCGATAAGGATGTCGATGTACTGGCTTATCAGTTGAATGATACAAGAGAGCCAAAGACTTCCTATACGATTCATATTCCGATTCCGACCGGATATTTGAATGCCGGATCCAAACTATATGAATACAATGAATCGACAGGGGAATTAAAGATGCTTCCGGCAACTCTTTCCGGTTCGCTGTATACCCTTACAACAGATTCCCTTGGCACTTATGTTCTGGTAAAAGAAGCGGCAAAGACTCCGCAGGAGATACCGGCTGCTCCGACGGATTCTAAACAGGAAACCACCTCCCAAGAGACTACCTCAGCGACAACGAATCAGACAGCTGCGACGAACAATCAAACGACTGCTGGCAAGACAACCTCATCTAAGAAAAAAAGCCTCAAACTATCCGGGGTCAAAGTGAAACGGAACACCAAAAAAATTACTGGGAAAGTTTATGTCAAGGGCTGTAAGGTCAGAATAAAAGTGGGTAAGAAAAAGTACAAAAAAGCATCCGTAAAAGGAAAAAAATTCTCGCTAAAAGTAAGCAGATTAAAGAAAAAGACAAAAATAAAAATCCGCGTCAAAAAGAGCGGATACAAGACATTGACCAAAACTTATAAAGTAAAGTGACATTCATGGAATTGACATTTTCACAAAAATACGATATACTTTTTCCATATATGCAAGGGATTGTTTTTTGGATAATAAAGGGGGAATCATACGATGAGTAAATATGAAAAACCGGTTGTTTTGTTAAATGAAGAACTCAGCGAAGGAGTATATACAGCAAGTGGCTGCTATACCATCACGACCAACATCCACCAGCGTCCGCAAAATGGAAGAGGGGATTACCGCATTCAGATCAATGCCGTTCATGATGCCGATCATGTGACAGACAAACAGACTCTGACCATATCGTTCAATATGCCGGTGGAATATAAGTCCTTTAATGGTACTTTAGTGGGTGCAAGTGCCGGTACGACTCTGGTGTTTGATACTTTCTATCACCAGAATTTTACGGATAACATCGGTCTGGGAGATCTGATTGTTGTCGCCGATCCGGGTCTTGAAGTTACAAGCGTAAAGATTACCGACTGAGAAAAAATCAAAGGCGTGTTCTCATTGATTTTTGTCAAGTGAGACACGCCTTTTTTTATTGAAAGGAATCCATCATTGTCTGAATCCTGACGGGATCCATTGGATGACAATCTAAATTTTCAATCTGATAAGCGCGGTGGCACATTGACAAAACCGTCGGGCGGTGGGTTGTGACAAGGCACGTCCGCGCATAAGAATCCTCCATGATATTGCGAAGTATTTTTTTCTCTGTTGCCACATCCAGGGCAGAGGTCGCTTCATCCAAAAGAAGAATCGGTGACTTTCGCAAAAGTGCTCTCGCAATGGAGAGTCTCTGTGACTGTCCCTCGGAAAATCCGGCACCCCGCTCACCGACCGGACTTTCAATCGATCGTGGCAATTTTTCGACAAACTCCCATGCACAGGCAAGTTTGAGTGCCGATATGATTTCTGCTTTTGTTGCATCCGGCTTTACATTTCGCATATTCTCCAAAATGGTTCCCGAGAACATAGTATTTCCCTGCGGCACATAAGAAAACAGCTTTCGGCAGGCGGGAGAGAGCGGTATGGTCCGTTTCTCATTCGCAAGAGTGATTTCTCCCTCTTGCGGGCGCAAAAGAGCTAAGAGCAGACGCAGCATGGTTGTTTTTCCCTCTCCGGAAGGTCCTACCAGGGCAACGATCTCATGGGGATGTGCACTCAGATTTACGTTTCGAAACACTTCGGTGCCGGATTGATAGGCATAGGAGAGATTGCATACTGACAGATGGATGCCCTGCTTCTTTGCTTCAATCTCAAATTTTCTGACATCGTCTGCCTGATCAAAGTTTTCTCTTGGCATATCCAGAATCTCAATCAGCCGTCCGGCTGACGTCGTGAGGTTGATGGCAGTCGGA
>ONNE01000003.1 GCA_900319095.1 uncultured Eubacteriales bacterium
CTGCCACTTCGCAGTTATTCGTCGTTGTCTTTATCTGCAGCTCGCTCTCAATTTTTTTCAGTGCATCCTCGCTGCGCCGGGAAACAATAATCTCATCTTTTTGATAGAGGTTTTTTGCCAAAATCCCTCTCAGCATCGCCTGTGCCATGTTACCACAGCCTATAAAACCTAACATATTCTCAATCCTCTTCAATCATGTCTACGCGTCTTTGATGTCTTTCCACACCAGAGAACGCGGTATCCAAAAAGGTATCCACGATTTTCACAGCCAATCCCTCTCCAATCACCCTTGCTCCAAACGCAAGAATATTGGCATCATTGTGAAGCCTTGTCGCCTCTGCGCTGAAACAGTCACTGCAGACGGCTGCCCGGATTCCCTTTACCTTGTTTGCCGCGATCGAGATTCCAATCCCCGTGCCGCAGATCAAAATCCCCCGGTCGCACTCCCCATCGACGATGGCATGAGCTACTTTCTTGCCATAAATCGGATAATCTACCGGATCTGCATTATAACTTCCATAATCCTTATACTCCAGACCTCTTTCCTCTAAGTGCTTCAGGATCGCCTGTTTCAATTCGTATCCTGCCTGGTCACTCCCCACTGCAATCATTCCAATACCTCCTATTTTTTTATTTACTCCCACGAAAGCTTTTTCTTAACTTTGTACAACAGATCCTTCAATTCCACATAACACTCTTCATATGCCTTTTCATCTCCCCCATACGGATCTGTCACATCCACTTCCTCATCGCTGTCTTCTTCCACAAACTCCTTTAGCGTAAAAACATTCTCCGTGAGGTGATAATCCTCAACCAATTTTACTTTTTCCGTAAATGCCATGGTCAGGATCAAGGTATCCTCATCGACTTCCCGCTCTTCAAACTTGCACGAAGTCTGCTCCTCACAGGGAACGGAGTGGTTGTTCAAAACATCGGTAACTTTTAAATTCCTTGGCTCCGGGAAGAGTACCACAAGTCCTCTGGAGCAGATGCTCTTTGACTTGTCCATCAGAATGCTCTTCATAATCCACTCTGCCATCGGACTTAAATATACATTTTCTTTGCAAACAAAAATAATTTTATTGTACATATTCGGATTCCTCCAAGTACTCAATATGCTGTCCCGCTGCTTTCATGAGACGATTCATGATTGCCTCGCTCTTTTCATCATCTGAGAAACTCTCGGATAAAATCACTTCTACTCCCAAATGGTCAAAGGATCTGAGAGCTGCAAACAACCCTTGTCCCACCGTGTGTTTTGCTCTCGAACCGGCAATCACCACCTGTCCGTGAGGATAGGAACTCCGGGTCTCCTCTGTCGCCAGAATCCCGACTTTGTCCGACGGATACTTTTCCGCCTCCTCACAGATCTTTGCGATCACTCTCTCAGACTCTCCCTCATAGACCGTCATCTGCGCCTTAGGTGCATAGTGCCGGTACTTCATCCCCGGTGCCTTTGGCTTTCTCGATGCATCACTGCCAATCAGCCCCGGATCCATCCTGACCGGACCGACTTCTCTCTCAATCATCTCTTTGGTGATAAAGCCCGGCCTCAGAATCACAGGAATTTCTTCTGTCATATCGAGGATCGTGGACTCCAATCCGATTCCAACGCTGCCACCGTCGATGATCAGATCGATCTTGCCGTCGAGATCCTCTCTCACATGCTCGGCTCTTGTGGGACTCGGTCTCCCGGAGGTGTTGGCACTGGGCGCTGCAATCGGGACTCCCGCCTGTTCAATCAGCTGCCTTGCCCCCTCATGTGAGGGCATCCGCACCGCCACTGTATCCAATCCCCCCGTCGTCTCATAGGGAACTCTCTCATCTTTATAAAATATCAAAGTCATCGGCCCCGGCCAAAAAGCTTTCATCAGCTTCCCGGCAGTCGCAGAGACCTCTCTGACAATGCCCTCTAACTGTTCTGTGTGGCTAATATGAAGGATCAGCGGATTATCACTGGGTCTTCCCTTTGCCCGGTAAATCTTCCGTGCCGCTTCTTTGTCCAGCCCATTCCCACCCAGTCCGTATACCGTCTCGGTCGGAAAGGCGACCAATCCACCGCTTCTCAAAATATCCGCTGCACGCTCGCAATCTTTGTCTGTGTAACCATTTTTACTATCCCACCGGATATACTCTGTTCGCATACTTTTTCCTTCTGTTCCTGTCTTTCTACCCACACCGTTTATCATACCATATTATGGCTTTTTATTCAAGAATCTTAATTCTAGTTTTTCATTGATCTTTTCCCAGCAAAAACTCCCTCATATCCACTGCTTCCTCGCACTCCGGATACTTCGCGACTACATCGTCGATCAAAGCCATTGCCCTGTCCTGATTTCCCAGCTTGAACTCCGTATATGCCAGGTTGATCGGAGCTTCGATTTCACCCGGTGCCAGATTAAATGCCTTTTCTAAAATCTCTTTGGCATCCTCAAACTGCCCCACTTCATTGTACGCATTGCCCAAATTATTGTATAAAATGATCCGGTTCCGGTCCGCATCGTATAATTGGTTGGGATCAAAACTCTCTAACAATTCCTCATATGTCTCAATCCCCGAAACAAAGTCCTCCTGCTCCACATAACACTGTGCAATAAAAAAATTGACCGCAAACTTCTCCTGTGCCGTTACCACCTCTCCGCTGATCAGTAAATCGACAAGAAGATCGATTGCCTTCCCATACCGGTCTTTATTGTACAATTCAATTCCCTTCATCAGCCGGTCATACTCCTCTCCCTCATTGTGGAAGGCATTCCCTATAATACTCCCATACGCATCCTCATTTACCCGACGCACCATCGTTTTTCGTGTTGCAAAATAGCGAATATAACCTACGATGTAAATCGCAAAAACTCCGATCACTCTCAACACCCTTGCATAATCCGGTGATTCCTGCACAAAAAACTGGTTGTATAATATCGCAATTCCGCCTCCAAAAATAATGACCGCCGCCAAAATATACAAAATTTTTTTCACGGAAAATTCCTCTCCTCTCTCATGTGCCTTTTTTATTCAATCTTTGTTGCGTCCCAGTCCCCTGATGCTTTTTATTTCACAAGCTTTTCCGGATACAGCGCCAGTGATTCTCTGATCTGACGCTTCATCTGGTTAAACTTTATCGTCGAAAAGCTGTCCGGTGTTCCAAGCCAGTAACATTTCTTTTTCCCCTTGAACAAAAATTGAAAATACCACCGGTCCTGTTCACTTTTATCCTTTTCCAGCTTTTTTCACTGAATTCGATCTGATCCACATCTTTGAGCCAGAAGCTTGTCCCATCAATTACGAGATATTCCCCTGAGATATAAATGCGTTCCGGCACATTTTTTTGATCCAGAACAGTCCGGATCAGTCGGAGCAAAGCTGAAAAAAAGATCAGAACAGCCAAAAGTGACAGGCGAAGTTCCACTCGCTGTTCCCAGATTTCCCCATACCGGAACAACAGATATCCGATTCCGCCACAAGCCACGATCCCACCGGCAAAGGATCCGATCGTCACACGCCATTCTTTTTCCAAAATCTTTTTCTTTGGAATATAGACAGTCACCGGTTTTGTCTGTAAAAATTCGGTATCAGATTCATCGAGCAATACTCCCTCTGCCCTCTTTTTTTTCTGTTTGATTTCTTTCTCCAGCTTTTGAATCACATTCCCGCCAAAGCAAAACAGTTCAAAACTCTCAATCGAATCCTGTTCTTTCTCCGAATTGGATGTATATACAAAAAAATACTCAATTTCATTTCGTTTCCAATATCTCTTTTGCACATGAGAAAAAGAGAATTCTCCCTGCTCATAAGGGAAAAAACGACATCTCCCCCACTTGCGAATCGCTGCCCCCTGATCCGAAATAACGACTTTTTGTCTCTTAAACACATACACGATACAGACCATAAAAAATTCTGCGAAAACCACAAGAGAAAAAGGAAAGAATGGCGACCAGTCAACCATGACTCTCTGAAAAAAATGAAAAATCCCATCATGAATGCCTTCAAACGGAATGATAAAACCTACTACCAGCACAATCGCAGATGCCACAACCGTCAACGCAACAAGCTCCAGCAGTTGATAAAACATTTTAGAAAAAAACACTTTGCTGTCTGCACGAAATACCACTTTGGAATCTGTAAGTTTTTCCATCTCAAGTTCTCCTATGACAATGAATTTATAAATAGTCTATTACATCGTTTTCTATTTGTCAATTTCGAGCCATTTCTCACTCATACAGATACCGCTCAATCCCCTCGCAGATTCCCTGTGCCATTTTCTGCTGATAAGCTTCCTCTTTGAGCAATTTTTCTTCATTTGGATTCGACAAAAAACCACACTCCACGATGCAAAACGGATAATCAATCTTCTTGAGCATAAAATATGTGTCGTTTCCTTTTTCGACTCTCTTATTATCATCTCCCACCGTTTCCCGTATCGCCTGCTGCAAAAGGCCCGCGAATTTTTTGCTCTCCTCCGATTTTTTATAATAAAATACCTGCGCCCCCTTCGTGGCTGCCGAATAGCTGTTTTGATGAATGCTGACGACCAGAGCCGGCGAGATCTCGTTGATTTTCTCAACTCTTTTTTTCAAATCGGATGCTTTTTTATTCTTGACTCCCTCATCTGCCAAAGCAATATCTTCGGTTCTGGTCATATAGACCGTATAACCGCTCTCTGCCAGAATTTTTTCGACTTTTTTGGCAATTGCCAGATTGATATCTTTTTCTAATGTATTTTGTGTCCCTACCTTTCCCGGGTCATAGCCTCCATGTCCTGCATCAATTACAATTGTTTCTTTGGTTCCCTGCGCTGTCATATTTAGTGTTGCCACTGTCTTTTGCCATGGAAGTA
>ONNE01000151.1 GCA_900319095.1 uncultured Eubacteriales bacterium
CAGGAAAATAAAAAAGAATCCGACTCCAAAGTTAAGGAGTTAGAAAAAGAAATCAAAGAGATTGAAAAAGACAAGAACAGCGCGCTTGTCTATTTGGAAAAGCTGGATAAAAAGACAGAGGAAATTGAGAACCGTTTGGCAAAGGCAAAAAAGGAGATTGCCAAGACCCAAAAAGAGGTGGAAGAGGCCGAACAGGAATTGGAAGAGGCACAGAAGTTAGAAAAAATCCAGTATGAGACAATGACAAAACGCATAAGATATATGTATGAAAATGGAAACCAGGATTATCTGGATATGATTTTCAGCTCCAAAAATATGTCAGATCTTCTCAACCGCGCAGAGTATGTGGAGAAAATCAGTGACTATGACAAGAGGATGTTTTCCAATTATCAAAAGACGCAGCAGACGATTGAACAGACGTCCCATCAGCTGGAAAAGCAGCTGGAAGATCTGGAGAGTTATGAGTATGAAATGACGCAGGAAAAGAACAGCCTCGATGAATTAAAGAGAAAGAAAAAAGAGGAATTAAAAAACTATCAGACAAAGGCGAAGAGCTCGAAGGATCAGGCGGAAAAATACGCCAAAGAGGCGGCAAAAGCGGAGGCAGAAGTAGAAAAACTGCTCCAGCAAAAACAGGCGGAGATCGACCGGCAAAACCAAGAGGGAAGCGGTGGCACCGGAGGAGATGGAACCCTGGTATGGCCACTTGGTTCTTCGGGGAGAATTTCCTCGGGATTTGGGCATCGGACCAGCCCGACTGCGGGAGCCAGTTCTTATCACAGGGGAATCGACATTGCCATAGCATCGGGGACACCGATTTTGGCAGCGGGATCCGGAAAGGTAGTCACTGCGACATATAGTGCCAGTGCCGGAAATTATGTGATGATCTCCCACGGAGACAGACTCTATACGGTCTATATGCATTGTTCGAGACTGGCAGTGAGTGAGGGAACACAGGTGGCACAGGGGCAGGTGATCGGTTACGTCGGTTCGACCGGCATTTCGACCGGCTCACATCTTCATTTTGGAGTATCCAAAGACGGATCCTTTGTGAATCCGTTGAATCATGTAAAACAACCGTAGGAGTGTATTGGTTTTGAAAAAAGAATTTGCAAAAGTATTTCTTATGGGAATATGTACGGGAATCTCAATGGCGTTGATTGTTCTGATTCTACTGCAGTACATCGGTGTGATTCCGCGATGGTGGAATTCAAAGTTGTCGACCGAAGTGGGAGAGAGCGCAGCGGTGATCGAACAGTATATTGACCGGTATTATTGGAAAGATAATGTCACGGATGAAGAACTCAAAGAGGCATCTGCCAAGGGGATGGTATCCGCGCTGGATGATAAATATTCAGTTTATTACACTTCGAAAGAATATAAAGAGGCAATCAATTCGGTCAATGGTGATTATATGGGAATCGGTGCCGTGATCCGGTATCAGAGCGAAACCGATGAAAAAATCATCGAGTCCATACAGGAAGATACACCGGCACAGAGATCTGGTCTAAAAGAGGGAGACCGGATTATCAAAGTGGATGGTGTTGATATTTCGAATTTGGGATTGTCTGAGACGGTAGAGATGATAAAGGGGAAAGACGGAAAGGAAGGAAAAGAATCCACTCTCACGATTTTGCGTACGGAGGGTGATACAACGGTAGAAAAGGAAATAAAGGTAGTTTCAGAGAAGATTGTAACCAATTCCGTGTCATTCAGAATGCTTGAAGATCATATGGGATACATACAGATAAAAGAATTTGACAAAGAGACAGTCAATCAGTATAAAAATGCGCTGGATTCTCTTCAAAAAGAGCAGATGAGTGGATTGGTGATTGATGTCCGGAACAATGGTGGCGGTTCTCTCTCGGCCTGCATATCCATGTTGGATCGTATGCTTCCAAAGGGAAAACTGATTACAGAGACCAGCAAGGCAAAAAAAGACACCGAATACACTTCAACGGACGAGGAGCATTTTGATCAGCCGGTTGTGATCCTGATTAACGGGAACAGTGCGAGCGCTTCTGAGGTGTTTGCCGGGACGATGCAGGACCGGGAGGCAGCAACACTGGTAGGAGTGACCAGTTACGGCAAGGGAATTGTTCAGACGATTTATTCGTTGGAGAAACTCTGTGGAGGCGGTTTGAAACTGACGACGGGGGAATATCTTTTGCCGAGTGGAAGGAGTATCCATGAGAAGGGACTGACACCGGATATCGAGGTCTCCTATCAGGGCACCAGCAATGAGATTGGCGGATCGGATGACAATCAGCTGGATAAGGCAAAAGAAATTTTGAAGACAAAGCTGGAAGAATAAAAAAAATAAAAATACAAGGGAGGAATGTGATTGGTATTTAAGGATGAGCTTGCTGTATGGCAGGACAAGTTTGTGAGAGATAATCTGATGTCCGATGAATTTTTAGAATATATTCAGGACAGTATGATGCCGCTGGAAGAGATGTTGGCGGACTACCGATGTGCGATTATGGAGATAGAGACAAAATTTAAGGTGCTCAATGAACAATTTTCCCTGCAATATGACCGGAATCCAATTGAGACAATTAAGTCCCGGGTCAAATCAAAAGACGGAATTATGCGCAAGATTCGTCGCAAAAATCTTCCGCTCACTCTGGAGGCCGTTGAGGAAAATATCTATGATATTGCGGGTGTGCGGGTAATCACTTCCTTTCAGGATGACATCTATCGCCTTGCGGAATGTCTCCTGCAACAGGATGATGTCCGTCTTTTTCGGAAAAAGGATTATATTCAACAGCCCAAACCGGGAGGTTATCGCAGTCTGCATCTCATTGTAGAAGTGCCGATTTTTTTGCAGAATGGAAAAAAAATCATGAAGGTGGAGGTGCAGCTTCGCACCATCGCCATGGATTTTTGGGCGAGTCTGGAACATAAACTCCGATATAAAAAAAGTATTCCGGAAGAAGAGGCAGATGCGCTGGCACACGATTTGTTTGAATGCGCCCAGATGAGCGCAACATTAGACCGGCGGATGGAAGATGTACGAAACCGGATGACCCGGTATATTGAATAGAGGGGGATGTATATGGATCAAAATATTAAAAAAAGGTTTTATGAGCTGGGAATTATCCCGGTAGTTGTTTTGGACAGAGAAGAGGATGCTCTTCCACTGGCGAACGCACTGCTGGAAGGTGGTCTGCCGTGTGCCGAAGTGACATTTCGCACAGAGGCGGCAGCCGGATCAATCCGTAAAATGGCGAAAGAGTGCCCGGAGCTTTTTGTGGGGGCGGGAACGGTTCTCTCAGAAAAACAAGTGGATGAGGCATTGGATGCCGGGGCGAAATTTATTGTGAGTCCGGGACTGAATCCCGATGTTGTAAAGCACTGTCAGAAACAGGGCGTGCCGGTAATTCCGGGGTGCTGTACTCCGACGGAAGTGGAGCTGGCAATGGGACTTGGATTGGATGTTGTAAAGTTTTTTCCGGCAGAGCCTGCAGGGGGAATCCGAATGATAAAGGCGATGTCGGCACCGTATTCGAACGTCCGGTTTATTCCTACCGGTGGATTGAATGAAAAAAATATTGCCACTTATCTTGAGGAGTCTTGTATCCTTGCCTGTGGGGGAAGTTGGATGGTAAAAGGAGACCTGGTGCGGAATGGCAAGTGGGAAGAAATGAAACAGATGACCAGAGAGGCAGTGGAATTAGTAAAGCGATACCACACGGGATTATAGTTGATCCATACAATAAAAAACATGGATTTGATTCTAAAATGAGAGAAGAATTGATAGATTTATGATAGGACTAAAAAAAGATAAGGAGAGTATGATGGAATTTCAAACGGATATTTTTAAACAATTTGACAAAAAATGGGCACTGCTTACGGCAGGGACAAAAGAGAATTTTAACACGATGACAATCAGCTGGGGTGGGATGGGAACACTCTGGGGAAAACCAGTGGTCACCACCTATGTCAGAACATCCCGCTATACGCATGAATTTATTGATAACCATGATTATTTTACCGTGAGTTTTTATCCGGAGCAATACCGACAGACACTTGGGGTTCTCGGATCAAAATCCGGAAGAGACATGGATAAAATGAAAGCGTCCGGTCTCACACCGGTTCAGGCGGGAGATTCCATGACATTTCAGGAGGCGGAGATCACTCTGGTATGCAGGAAATTGATGCGTCAGAGTTTAGATGAGGCCAATATGCCAAAAGAAATCGTGGAACAGTTTTATGAGTCGGATGCGCCTCATGATATGTATATCGGTGAGGTAGTAGAAATACAAAAGAAATAGAGGAGGAACCGATTTGAGCAGACGGGCAGTTGTTTTTTCGGGTGTGGGTTATACCAAGGACAAACCGCTTCTTTACTATGCCACCGATCTTTTGGCATCACAGGGATATGAGCTTTCCTATGTCGATTTTTCAGGCATTCCATGGAGCAAAGAACAGTTAAAAGATCCAAAACATTTTAAGGAGATTTTGGGCGAGTGTTTAAAGAGAGCCGAGAATGTGCTGGCGGATGTTGATCTGGATGGAGCTGAGAGCGTTCTTTTTGTCTCCAAGAGCATCGGAACCGTAGTTGCCACGGCTTATGCAAAGATGAAGTCATTGGACGCGAAACAGATTTTATTGACCCCACTTGAAGCAATCCGCAACTTTGTGGAAGAAGAAAACGGGCTTGTCTTTTATGGAAATGCGGATCCTTTTGCAGAGGCGGATGTGATTGCTCAAATATGTAAAGAAAAACACTTAGAGGCACATTGTCTGGAGAATACAAATCACTCTTTGGAGACTGGGGATGTGATGACGAATATAGAGAATCTCAAGAGAGTGATGCAAATAATCGAGGATCTCGTTGCGCAAAAGAGTATTTATTGATATAGAGTACCCGAACAGGATGGTTCTCTTGGTACGTTGTCGGATTATCGCGACAAGGTTCTTCTCATTGTCAATACGGCAACCGGATGTGGATTTACACCTCAGTATGAGGCGCTCGAAAAAATGTACCGCACGTACCAAAGTGAGGGATTTGCAGTCTTGGACTTTCCATGCAACCAGTTTGGAAAACAGGCACCCGGAAGTTCGGCCGATATCCACAGTTTCTGCACGGCAAGATATGATATCTCATTTCCTCAATTTCAAAAAATTGAGGTGAATGGTGAGAATGAGTTGGAACTGTACACATATCTGAAAAGCAAACAGGGATTTCACGGTTTTGGGGACTCGCTTGATGGTGCGTTTTTGAGAAAAAAGTTAGAAAAAGAAGATCCCGGTTATGAGACAAACAGTGATATCAAATGGAACTTTACCAAATTTCTGATCGATCGCACGGGAGAAGTGATTGCCCGATTCGAGCCGTCAGAAGACATGGAAAAAGTAGAAGAAGCAGTAAAAAAGGCCCTGTAGGGCAGTGAATGTTGATAGCAGGCGAAAACCAAAAAGGAGACTTTCATATAGTGTTTCTCCATAAAGTTGATTGTTGACAAAAAGGCTGAAAGAGTTTAGAATTGAAGATGTTAAAGACAGTATGAGATTTAATGCAAACGAAAACCCCCAGAGTTGCAACTCTGAGGGTTTTCTTGCTCGTTGCGGTGAGCTGTTCTGTTCAGGCTGTGCTACCTGGTTGTCATCCACGTCCAGCTATTTGCATCTGTACCCCTGAAACGCCTGTTTTAAGAGGTTTTTAGTTTAACGTCTTCAGCGTCGGGAACAAAATCACGTCGCGAATAGCTGGCGAATCCGTCAGCAACATCACCAGACGGTCAATTCCGTATCCGATACCACCGGTTGGCGGCATACCAACGGAGAGTGCGTTCAGGAAATCTTCATCGGTGTGGTTTGCTTCGTCATCTCCGGCAGCGAATGCCTCCTCCTGTGCAGCGAAGCGTTCGCGCTGATCAATCGGATCGTTTAACTCGGAATACGCGTTGCACATTTCCCAACCGTTGATGTACAATTCAAAACGTTCAACAAAATCCGGTTGATCCGGTTTCTTCTTCGTGAGAGGAGAAATCTCAAGAGGGTGGTCTGTGATAAAGGTAGGCTGAATCATCTTATCCTCACAGAACTCATCAAAGAAAAGATTGATGATGTCACCTTTTTTGTGTCGCTCCTCATATTCGATATGATGTTCTTTGGCGATGGCTTTTGCTTCGTCATCGGTTTTTACTTCACGGAAATCGACATCGGCATATTTCTTGATGGCATCCAACATCGTCAGGCGCTCGAATGGTTTGCCTAAGTCAATTTCGGTTCCGTTATAGGTGATTACCGTGCTGCCACATACTTTTTGGGCCAGGTAGCGGAACATACTCTCTGTCAATTCCATCATGCCCTCATAGTCGGTATATGCCTGATATAATTCCATCAGAGTGAATTCCGGATTGTGTCGGGTATCGACGCCCTCGTTTCGGAATACGCGGCCGATCTCATAGACTCTTTCCAAGCCACCGACGATCAATCGTTTTAAATACAATTCAAGAGAGATGCGAAGCTTGACATCTTCATCCAATGCGTTGTAATGTGTCTCGAACGGTCTGGCAGCAGCCCCTCCGGCATTGGATACGAGCATCGGAGTCTCAACTTCCATGAAATCCCGGTCTGCCAAAAAGTTGCGAATTTCTTTCAAAATCTGAGAGCGCTTAATAAAGGTATCCTTGACATCCGGATTCATGATAAGATCTACGTATCGCTGGCGATAGCGGATATCGGTGTCGGTCAATCCGTGAAATTTCTCAGGGAGAATCTGTAAACTCTTGGACACCAGTGTTACGGCTGATGCGTGAATGGAAATCTCACCGGTCTTAGTCTTGAAGACTTCTCCGGTGATGACAAGGATGTCACCGACATCGTATTTTTTGAAGTCCTTGTACGAGTCCTCTCCGATGTTATCGCGTGCGACATATGCCTGAATATCTCCTTTCAGATCGCGGACGTTACAAAAGGATGCTTTTCCCATAACACGCTTAAACATCATTCGTCCGGCCACTGTGACGGTGCTTCCCTCCATCGCTTCATAGTTATCTTTGATGTCGGTACTGTGATGGGTTACATCGCACTTGGTTATTACAAAAGGGTCCTTTCCGTTTTCACGAAGAGCCTCCAGTTTTTCATGTCTTACTTTTAATAATTGATTGATATCTTCTGCCACTTTTTTTGCTCCTTACTGTATTAGTTCTTGTGAAAGTCTAAAATTTCATATTGAATCATTCCGGCTGGTGTCTCGACCTCGACGGTCTCGCCCGCTTTGGCACCGATTAAGGCTCTGCCGACAGGAGATTCATTGGAAATCTTGCCCTGAAGGGTGTTCGCCTCGGTGGAACCGACAATCTTGTATTCCATCTCTTCATTGAATTCCAAGTCCTTGATTGTTACGGTGCATCCCACGTTGATGACGCTGGAATCCATGTCGTCATCGACAACGACTTCAGCATTTTTTAAAATGTTATCGATCTCTTCGATGCGAAGCTCGATGTCACGCTGCTCTTCTTTGGCTGCATCGTACTCTGCATTCTCGGACAAATCACCCTGTTCACGTGCCTCTTTGATCTTCTGGGCTACTTCGCGACGGCGGTTTACCTTCAGCTCATGCAACTCATCTTCCAAAGCCTTGAGACCTTCATAGGTCATAA